>PIVT01000023.1 GCA_003353845.1 Pseudomonadota bacterium
CTCCTTTTTCGTGCCCGAACAACTCCGATTCAATCAATTCTTCCTGGAGGGCCGCACAATTCACTTCGACAAAAGGTTGATCCGCGCGCTTGCTTTGCACGTGAATTTGTCGAGCGACCAACTCTTTTCCAGTTCCATTCTCGCCGGTGATCAACACCCAACCATTGGTGGGCGCCGCGATTTCGATTTGCTCCTTCACCTGCGTAATGGCTTGGGAATCACCCACGATCTCGTGGGCGCGCACGACATTGGCGCGCAACTTGCGATTCTCTTCCTCCAAGCGAAAGCGGTCGAGGGCATTCTCGATATTCAGCAAGAGCTTTTCAATGGAAATGGGTTTTTCGATAAAACTGTAGGCACCCAACTTGGTGGCTTTCACGGCCGTGTCGATGTTGCCGTGCCCGCTCATCATCAGCACCGGCAATCTCGGCCAGGTGGCCGTGATCTCTTCCAGAATCTGCAAGCCATCCCGGCCCGGCATGGCGATATCCAACAGCACCAAGTCGATCTCATTCCGCTCCCGCAGCTTGGTCAAGGCCTCTTCACCGTCGCTCGCCACAGTGATATCAATTCCTTCGTCAGACAAAATGCCCGACAAGGATCGACGGATCCCTTCTTCATCGTCGACAACTAAGATGCGGCTCAATGGTTTTCCTCTTGGATTTAAAAGTTACGCGTGGCGCGCATTGTCATACTAACTCGGGCGCACAGGCAACTCGATTACAAAACGAGTCCCACGAGGACGATTGCCATGTACGCGAATATAGCCGTTATGATCTGAAATGATGCGTGAAACGATGGATAAGCCCAAACCCGTCCCATGCTTTTTCGTCGAGAAATAAGGCTCGAAGATCTGGCTTCGCTGTTCGGGCGTCATCCCAATGCCATTATCGGCAATCTCCAAGCGAACGATCTGCAGTAATGGGTCGTACATCGTTCCCAGCTCAATCACGCCGCGCGGATGATCTTGTTCCCCTTCTTCAATGGCCGAATTTGCGTTGTCGATGAGGTTGGTCAGAACGCGCCGCATTTGTTCCAAATCGACATCCACCAAGGGTAGTTGCTCATCCAGCTGCAGCAGAAATCGTACGTTCTCCGTTCCTTCGTAACTACCCACCACCTCACTCACAATGCGATTCAAATCATCGGGCTTGGGGTTGATCGTAGGCAGGCGAGCAAAATTGGCGAATTCATTAACGAGGAGCTTCAAACCCTCAACGTGACCCGTTATGGAATCGACACATTCGTCAAAAACGCGCGTGTCTTCTTCGGAGGACGCGAGGCGGTTGCGAAAACGCCGGCGGATGCGCTGGGCGGAAAGCTGAATTGGCGTGAGGGGATTCTTGATCTCGTGCGCAATACGGCGTGCCACCTCTCGCCAGGCTTCCATGCGCTGCACCTTCATCATTTGTGAGTAATCGTCCAACACGACCACCGCACCCAATCCTCGGCCTTCCTCGTCTTTCAAGGGCGTAATCGTGACGCGCAAGGTGAGCAATTCATCCCCTACAGGAATTTGAATCTGCTCGCGCAGGCTTTCCCACTCGTCCGCTCGATCCATCCGCCTCACCACACGCTTGGCGATGTCTCGATACTCAGCACGGGAGACAAACTCTTCGATCTTACTCCCGATCAAAGTTCTGCCATCTTCAATACTGAGCAGACGCCTTGCAGCTGGATTAATCGTGCTGATGCGACCCCTGGAATCCAAGGACACCACACCCGCACCGATATTCTGCAACACGATTTCCATGTAGCGACGGCGCTGTTCAAGCTCGGCATTGGACTGCACCAAATCGGCGCGCGAAGTGCGCTGATCGCGAATCATGCCGTTAAAGGAATCAACCAAGAATCCAATTTCATCTTCGGATGTCGATTGCACCACGATGTCCAAGTTGCCCTTGGCCACTTCCGCCGTACCTTCAGCCAAGGCGCGAATCGGCCCGGTCACACCTTTGGCCATACGGAATCCCATCCAAGTGGCGAGCAATAAAATCACCAGGAAGGCCAGCAAGAGTTCCAATTGATAGGCCGCGCGAATATGACCCGCCTGCGGTTGCAGGGCACGATACTCTTGCCAGGTGCGGCGAATCTCATCGGCCTTACGCGCCACGGCAAAGGAGATGTAGGTATTCACCACCACCACCCCCACCGGCTCTCCGGGCATGAAGGACGACTCGATGGGAACGGCGCCCCGCACCACATCGCCACTGGCCATTTCACCCACGATGGAACTGGGCTTACCGGCCAGGGCGGAACTCACAAATTCGCTGTCGGGTCGGGAAAAATTGGCCGCCGGAACCGAGGGGTTGATCGAAGTGACGAGTTCCTCCCCCGTACTGCTAAAGACCTCCACCACACCCAGACCGTACTCAAGTTGCTTGGCCTCGATAAAAGCTGAAAGCTTTTCCCGGTTTTCCTCGCGCAATAGTTGCTTCGCTGTGATCTCTTTGGCGATGGTTTCACCAAAAAACAGAGCGCGTTGGGCCGATTCATCATAGTAGTTTTGCGCCACCTCGTGGCTCTGCTCCAACGCACTGTCCACTTGAACACTGAACCACTTGTCGATGGAATGTTGAATAAACCCGGCAGAGACGACAAAGAGCCCGGTTGTCGGCACAGCCGTAATGAGAATGAACGCAAACACGAATTTTAAATGAAGGTGGGATCCCAAGATGCCGCGACGGCGTTCAAAGACCAGCTTGACGAAATTGCGGATGATCAAGAAGACCAGCAGCACGATCAGAATCACCGTCAAGGCATTCAAGAACAGGAACAGCGCACTGTCGCCCACGCCCTTGGTCAATCCGCGCAAGGGTTGCATCAACACCAGTGCAGCGATTACGGAGGCCACCACACCAATCAAGAAACGCTCGCGGCGACGGCGCTGACGCTCGGCCCGGGGAAGTTCAAGTTCGGAAGCTTCGGGCAGATAACGCAGTGGGGATTCATCCCGGATCTTGGACGTCGAGGCTTCCGGAGGCCCCTTCAGGCTGGGATCAGACCCACCTTTCCCCTTTTTCAATTCCTCCGGTGTTTCCTCAGGTGGCGGATCATTAGTCATCAAAGGAACCCAGTCGTGCGGGAAAAGGTGGCTCAGAGAGACTTCTGCATGTTCACGCGCACGCGAGAAAACTCTCTAACCACCTAAAAATACTAATTAAATTCTGAAACCCCCACAAGTGAAAAACGCTTCAGAATTCGTTGCCACCTGACGATGGAGCAAGAGAGCATAGGATTGGATTTTGAGCCCCACAACGGACCGACCGATACCACTAGACGGCCTGACCAGCCGCGACACGCAAGAGGCGCTGGCAGAAATGCTGGAAAGCCAGGCTACCCTTGCGGGCGATGACGCCGCCGCGCGGGCAGAGGCCCTCATCGAGCTCGGCGGGCTCTATAAATCTCAGCTCAAAGATCCCGAAGCTTCCCTGGATGCGTATTCTCGTGCATTCCAAGCCCAACCCCACTCCAAAGCGCTGGTCCGGCTCTTGGAGGAAGGCTACCGCCAGAACCAAAACTGGGAGGGCTTGCGCAGCTGCCTTGAGCTGGCCATTGCCAGCACCCCATCGCCGGAACGCAAAGCCAGCCTTCTATGTAAGCTGGGCGAGGTTTTTGACGAGTACTTCGGGGAACCCCAACGGGCCAGCGCCGTCTTCGAAAAGGCTCTGGAATACGAGCCCAGTCACTTGGAAGCCATTCGTGGGCTGCAGCGCGTCGCCGTGGGAGACGAGGACAACCCAGGAGCCATCTCCGCCTACACGCGTGAGGTACAGATTTGCAAAGAGCCTCATCGCAGCGCTTTCCTGTTCCAAGAAATTGCCACCCGCTGTGAATCGAGTGGCGATCTAGCCGAAGCCCAGCGCTGGTGGAAACGACAGCTTCTGGCCGATCCCGATAGTATCTCCGCACTCGAAGCCAGTGCCCGACTCTCTGCGACTCAAGGCGACCGAGAAGGCCTTTGCCAAACCCTTGAGCAGTTGGCTCCGCTGGTCCCAGCCGAAGAGGTCGGGGAACTTCGAAAGCGCCTCGCCGAAGCCTACGCCGAGAACGACCAAATCGACGCTGCCATTCGTACCTACCGCGCAGCCCTGGAGTCCCTGGAAGAGGACTTAGACACTTGGGGTTCCATGGCCGAACTGCTCGCCCGCGGTCAACGCCATGGGGAACACGCCGGAGCCCTGCGCCATCTCATCAGCTTGGAAGAGCGTCCCATGAGGCGCCGCGCCCACGAGAAGGAACTGGCCGGCCTACTCAGCGGCCCACTCAACGATCCCGACGCCGCATTGGAGATCTTTCGCCGACTGGCGCACGAAGCCCCCGAACCTTCGGTGGTGGAGGAACTGGAAAAACTCTTTGAGGTCACGGGGCGCATCAACGAGTTCATCGACTGGCTCACCCATCTGCGCAACGAAGCCCCGCGCGGCAGCGGTGAGGCCGCTGAACTCAGCATGCACATCGCCAAGCTCATGGGCGAGTCTGCCAACCGCTGGACAGATGCTGCCGAGATCTACATCGAACTGCACGCGGCTTATCCCGACGAACAAAACATCTCCAACCTGCTCGAAGAAGCTTTGCGCACTGCTGGCGACCGCGCGGGGCTAGCGGCCCACCTGCGTGACCAGGTCGATCGACAATCCGATGCACCTCAGCGCAACAAACAGCAACTCGAACTCGCCTCTCTCTTGGAAGAACTCCAAGAGCCCTCAGACGAGCTGGAAAATCTCCTCGGTCACCTGGCCGATGAAGCTGTCGACCCCAATGTCGCCAGCGAAGCCGCACAACGACTGCGTTCGCTACTGGAGCGCGAAAAACGTTGGGAAACGCTGTACCAACGGCTGGTCTCTGACCTTGAAAATACAAGCGTCGACAATCAGCGCGTAGAGATTCATGAGCAATGCGCACTCTTGTGCCGACACCGACGTCACAACCCGAAGGCCGCGATTCCCCATCTGCGCGAAGCCCTACAGCTTGCCCCACAACGATCGGATCTTTGGCAACAATTGGCGGCCGTGGCTCAAAAGGCAGGGGACGACCGCGAGTTACTACACGCGCTGGAAGGCGAACTAGCAACCAGCGCTGACCCGAAACGTCAATCCATGCTCCACGCCCAAGCCGCTGCGTTGTGTCTGGACCCTGTAGACGAACCACTCCGCGCCCAAACCCACTTAGAAAATCTACTCCGCTTGGAACCGACGAATATCGATGCCGTCGATTTCTTTGCCAGGGCCTTCGAGCAAGCCGGGCAACAGGACAAGCTCGTCGCCTTGCTTCAGCGCTACCTGAAAGCCCTCGCCAATGACTCAGAGCAGGGGCGCTCGCAACGCTCGGCGCGCGCTGACACACTGCTGTTGAAGTTGGCCGATCTACAGCGAGAGGTGGCTCCCGATTCCAGTGCATCCATCAGCACCCTGCAACGCGCCATGGCTGTGCGCGGGCCGTCACCAACACTTACTGAGCCCCTGCTGAAGTACTATCAGGAAGAGGGTCGGCACGAGGAAGTCGTCGTCCTTTGCACCAATGTGCTGAAAACTTATGACGACCCCGCCTTGAGTGCTGAATGGAATTTTCAATTAGCACAATCCTTAAAAGAGCTGGGTGAAAACGAAAAAGCCATAGCTGCCTACCAAGAAACCTGTGCCCTGCTGACCAATGACGAACGCGCCTTAAGCGCTCTTGAGCAATTGTACCGCTGCGGTGAAAGCGGGGGGGCATCGCTCGTGCGCTTACTGGAAGCGCGCTTGGAACACACCTCTGGCTTGGAAGAGATTCCCCTGCGCGAGGAACTCGCAGAATGTCTTTCCACATCCCCCTTGGATCGACCCCAAGCGGCGCTGGTTCATTTGCAACGCATCCTTGAACTCGACAGCAATCACCCCCAAGCCTTGGAGAAAGGCATCGCGCTGGCCCGACAGATGGAGGAGCCCCAAAAAGAACTGGCCTTCCTCGAAATCAGTCAGCAACGCGCAGGTAGCCCTGAGGACAAGATTCAGGTCTTGCTGCGCAAGAGCGAACTCTATGCCGATGCCCTCGAACGGCCCGACGACTCCATTGTGGCGCTGCGCCAAGCCTTGTCCATTGATCCATCACGCGGTGAAATTCTAACGAACCTCGCCCAACAGCTTCGCCAACACGGGCAATGGAACGCACTACTCACACTTTTGCACGGCGCTTCCAAACGCGCGCGCGACAAACGACGTATCGCTTTCATCGAGGAGGGGATCGAGGTAGCCCGAACACAGGTTCCGGACGAAGTCCTCCCGTGGCTGGAGCGCCTGCACAAGGAACTCCCTTCCGATGTGGATGTCTTATTGCAAATCGCCTCTGAACATCGGGCACAAGACCATTCCATCGCGTTGCTCAATTGCCTGGAAAAAGCGTCGGTACTTTGCACTGAACGAGAACAGCGAATTGAAATTTGTATCGAGCACGCAACAGTCCTGGAACAAAAACTCGACTCTCCAGCACAGGCCCTGGCCAGCTTACAAAAAACCAATCTCGAGATTCCCGAAAGCGAAGCGCTACTGGAAGAGATTCGTCGACTGAGCGAGCAACTCGGACTGTGGCGTGAATGCGCCGAAGCCCTGGAAAGCCTGTGTACGCTCTCGCAAGGCGAAGATCTCAAACGTGTCTCGCTGCAGGCCGCTTCGGTGTGGGCCGATCAATTGGGAACCTTCAGCCGTGCAGCAGATCATACCTGGGTTGCACTTAGCCTCGACTCTCACAGCGACGGAGAACGCCTCGAGCTATTGCAGCAACTCGGATCCCAACTGCGAACGGCGCGAACCACCGTGGCATGGGTCAAGGTGGCCGAGGAAGAACTTCGCTCCCTCGATCCCGCTGTGGACGTGTTTTCCGAACGCCGACTGCTCCTCAACGCCCAACTCGGTCAGGCTTATCGCTTGGAGTTCTCCGACCCTGAGCGCGCCCTACCCCATTTCCGAAATCTTGTGGAAGCAGCCGCTTTCATCGAAGAGCAGGCTCAATCACTCGACGAAACACCTAACTATGCTGGCCTCCAACTCGAAGATGCCGAAGCCGTATTCATCGGCATGCTCCGTTCTTCGGGACGTTGTGAAGAACTGGCTGAGCGTTTGGAACAGCGACTCGAACGCCAACCCGATGCACCCGACGAGTGGCTCGAACTCGGCCAACTGATGGAAGAAGCCCTGCATCAACCCAGCCGGGCCGCTGAAGCTTACAGGCAAGTTTTGAACATCTGGCCCGATTCCAAAATCGCCTTGCGCGGTCTGCGCCGCGTATCAGAACGGCTGGGCGAGTGGGAAGAACTGGTCAAGGTCTTGGAGACCGAACGCAACCTGCTCGCAGATCCGTCTTCCGAAGAGGCGGCGGGATATTGGCGGCGTATTGGCGAGCTTTGTTGGAGCAAGTTGCAGTCGACGACACGCGCCAGCCGCGCCTTTGCCGCGGCCTTGGAAGCCAGCCCCGGCGATCTCGAATCGCTGCATTCCCTACAATCCTTGTTTGAAGCCATGGAAGACTGGCGAGGTGCCATCGACCTGTACCACAGCGAGATCGACATCTTGGGGGATCGAGCCGAAGATCGTTCGCGTGAGCTTTGGTTGCACATTGCAGCCATCGCACAAGAGCACACCCATGAACTCGATCGCGCGCGTCGAGCCTTTGAAGCTGCGAATAAACTCGCCGCTCTCTCTCCCGAACAAAATGCTGAACTCGCATTGATTTACGAAGAAGAAGGGGATCTACAGCGATTCGCGGAACTCTACACCCTCTTCTGCGACGCTACCTCCGAAGCCGTCTGCAGTGACGACCATCTGCGCTTAGGACACGCTCTGCGAAAACTGGAGCTCGGCGAGGACGCGTTGGCGCGCTATCACAGTGCGTTGGACTGCGAGAGCGAGCGCGGCGACGAATCCCAACTCTCTCTGATCTGGATCACCATTGCAGAGATCTGCAGTGAGCTGAACAAGACGGAAGAGGCAGCGGTTGCACACGCCGAAGCCGCACAACACCAATCTCCCGAAGACGCCGCCGAGGAACTCCAACGTGCAGCCTTGGGCATCGAAGGAATCGATTTGGATCGCGCTTCACAATGGCTGCAAGAAGCCATGGAATGCGATCCGACTTCAGCAACCTCTTGTGCCCACCGCACTCGCGTTTGCAGTGCACTCGGCGATCTCGAAGCTGCGGCAACCATCGCCGTGCGGGCCATGGAGTTGTCCGACTCGCACAAACGCTTAGACGATGAACTCGCCGTCGAAACGGCAAGCACCGGAGCCATGGCCGCCTATCGAGCGGAAGATCCTTCCACGGCTTGCCTGTTGTACAAGCAAGCCGTCGAACTCGATGCGAGCCGACACGATTTACAAGGCCTCTACGCAAAGGTCCTCTTTGAATTGGGCGAGGTGCAAACAGCCCGCACCACGTTGGAAACCTTGCTCACCCACTCTCTCGCGGATTCACAACGGGGTGAGACCCTGGCCCTGCTCGGTTCCTGCCTGGAACAAGAAGATGACTGTGAACAGGCGCGTGAACGTTACCTGGCCGCCATCGATTGCGACCCTCGCAATCAACGCGCCACCGATGGATTGCTCGGCATCTACGAGCGAGCCGGGCAAGTGGATGAGGCCATGGCCCTGTTGGATCGCCTCGGGGAACGCGCGGACGATGCCGAACACCGCGGGCGCATCCTTTTGCAAGCAGCCAAGATCGACCTCCGAGAAGGTGTCGAAGCACAAGGCGTTATTGAAAAACTGCGTCAATCCATAGCGGCCACGCCCAGCTACCCGGAAGCATGGACTCTGCTGGTCGATCAACTGGTGGAATCGGGCACGTCGGAAGAACTCGCCACCAGCGCCAAGGAAGCACTGGAGCACGTCAGCGATCCTCAAGATCGTGGGTTGCTAGCCCACCATTTGGGACAAGGCCTCGAAGCCATGGACCACTTGCCTGAAGCCTCAGACGCTTACTCGCTCGCCCAACAAGAGGACCCCACTCGAGTTTCCGATGCGCTCAAATGCGCCCACCTGCTGCGCGCTTTGGGAGAATGGCAGGGCGCGGCCGATGTATTGGATCGGGCCTGTGAAACCGCTGCTCCCAGCGTTCCGCCATCCTTGCGCAGCCAACTCTTCCTGCATCTGGCGAGGTTGCTAGCTGGCCCATTGGAAGACATTGGCGAAGCGACAAGAGCCTATCGGGCGGCTTTGGATTGTCATCCCAATCTTTTGGAGGCGCAAGAAGGCCTGGCCTTGATTTTGGTTCACCAAGCCGACGCTTGGAAAGAAGCCGTCAAACTCAACCGCGCAATCCTGTGGAAGAACCCATCGCGCGTCGCATCACTGCATGCCGTCATGAAAGTTCTGCGACAACGCAAAAAGAGAATCGGTGAGGAAGACGGCGCCGCACTCCTGGGAGCCCTGGGCGTCGCGCCACCTTCGCAGAGGGACCGTGACGAAAAACCGCCAGTATTTTCCTTACGTGTATCCGGTAAAACCGAACTCTCTGATCCGCTCTGGGAAACAGCTCGGAAAGTTCTGCACACAAGCAAAGAAGAGATCGCTCAAGCCTTGAAGGTTCGCAATCAAGGAACCGAATCTTTCGAAAATGAATCCGATCCACAAGCACGCTTCCGCGTCGCGGCATTGAACGCCGAAGGTGAATTGACAGCCCCTGCCCTCGTACCTCTCTCCAATACCGAGGTCATGACGGTGCTGCGCTTGGTTTGCCAATTCGCCTTGGGCAGTGAGCAGGTCGAAGGCGACGGATCCATGGTCAATGCCTTTGCAGCCAACTTAAGCCGCCGCGCCCAGCGCCGCGTGAAGCGTATTCTAGGTACCTACACCGTAGAAGATATCGAGTCCATCGACATCTCCCTCTGGCGGCAAGAGCTGCGAGACCTGGCCAACGCCTGTGCCTTGGACAGCACCGAAGGCGATCTCTGGAGCGCGCTGCGCGTTCTGGTACGCGACAACCATCCCGATGGCGATCGCTGCGACCTTTCGGGGAACATTCAAGAACTCGTCCAGGGAGCCCCTGCCGCCCAGGCACTGCAGACGCGGGCGACCCACTTCTGGCTCGACAGCATTTCCCTACGCTAGCGCACGCAAACAAGAGAACTGCGAGCGTACCAAGCCCTCATGATCAGCGCAGAGACCATGCGCTACCTTTGTAGAGAACCCCACTTTGACCCTCGAAGGAGAAACCCATGATGGAAATCTTTGGCAGCACGAGTTCGCGTGCGATTCGTTGCATCTGGACCTTGGAAGAAGTTGAAGCGCCCTACGAGATCCACCCCATCGACTTTGCCAAGGGCGAGCACCGCAGCCCTGAGTTCCTCGCACTGAACCCCGCCGGTAAAGTTCCCGCCTTCCGCCATGGGGAACTCGTGCTCACAGAGTCGGCGGCCATTTGTAATTACATCGCCGAGAAGTTCCCAGAGAAAGGGCTCATCCCTGTTTCGGGCAGCCCCGAGCGCGCGCACTTCGACCAGTGGATGTTCTTTGCCATGAGCGAATTGGAACAACCGCTCTGGTCCATGGGCAAGCACCGCTTCGCCTTGCCCGAAGCACAGCGCATCCCCGAGATGATCGAGGTCGCAAAGTGGGAGTTCGACCGCGCGCTCGAGATCTTTCGCATCGGCTTGGGCGACCAAACTTACATTCTCGGAGAGAACTTCAGCGTGGCCGACATTCTCCTCGGCCAGACTCTCTTCTGGGCGCGCACCTTCAAGCAGCCCGTCGAGCACGCCAACCTGGTGGCCTACAGCAAGCGACTGCGCGAACGCCCGGCATTTCAGCGAGTGCGCGCATTGTCGAAAGAGGGGAAGTAGAGACTCGCACGGCCAAGCGAGCCCAACCGATTATCGCAACGCTGATCCAATTCACATTTTGGTTATAGACGGACCTTGTTCGTGTTTGACGTGGGTAAAATTGCCACACGCAGGCTGGCGACACACAAGCTACCCTCCTTATTACGTCAGTAGAGCCTTTGCGAGCATGCCCGGACCAGAAGATTCCGTCATTCGGCTGACACTTTATCGAAAGCCTCCAAGCATTTTGCGCATCGATGCACGACGGGCGGCAAGACATCGGTCCTCAGCCCATATGCCGCTGAAAGCCACCCATTGAGAGGAAGTTGACGTGAACTTGATTCTGATGTTGAGCCAGTATTCACGCATTGCAAGAAGGCCGCTCATCGCCCCCTCCCCTTCGCTCCGTAGCTCCCTATTTTGTCTAACCTTGCTCTGGCTCCTCCTGCCGCTACAGGCCAGCGCAGCGGAGGCCCCGGAGACCATAGACCCCGAGAAATCTTGCGCTACAGGCAAGTGCCACACTGCCATCGCAAACTCACCTTTCATGCATTGGGCTGACTTCACCGACACGGGCGAATGTGAGTCCTGTCATGAGTTCGATGAAAACGCCCACGAATTCGATACCGACGGTTCCAATGAGAATTGTCTCGACTGTCACGACGAGATCCTGGACAAGATGGAAACAGCGAAGGTTGTCCACGAAGCAGCTGAGGACGGCTGCATCGATTGCCACAACCCGCACGGAGGCAAGACTGTCGCCATGTTAGAAGGTATCGATGACCAGAATCTGAAGAGCCTGTGTTTCGATTGCCACGAGGCCGAGATCCTCGACAAGGAGGAGAAGCACGACCCCGCCGCCGAAGGTGAGTGCAACGAATGCCATGACCCACATGCCTCAGAAAACAACGTGTTGCTCCTCGCGGATGGGATCGAACTATGCCTCTCCTGCCATGACGATGTTGCCGAGGAAATCGAGAATTCAGATTCGGTTCACGACCCGGCAGAAGATAGCTGCATCGATTGTCACAACCCTCACAGCGGATCACATCCCCTTATGCTGTTCGCGGAAAAACGGGAGCTTTGTAACGACTGCCACGATGACATTGTCGAGATCGCCGAGAACGCAAGCTCGGACCACTCGCCAACGATCACCGGCGATGAATGTCTTAACTGCCACAGCGCACACGCGGGTAATGCCAGCCCGAATCTCAAGATGCCAGAACGAGAACTCTGCCTCAGTTGCCACGACAAGCCAGTGGAGTCGGGCAATTCCATATTGAAGGACATGAAGTCATGGCTTGAGGCGAACCCCAACTGGCATGAGCCCGTTGCCGAAGATGCCTGCGCCGCCTGTCATGACCCTCACGGGAGCGATCACTTTCGCAACCTCAAAGAGGCGTCTCCAAAACTCTTCTACGATGCATTCGACATCGAAAACTTCGCTTTGTGCTTTTCCTGTCATGAGCAGACACTCGTATTAAATGAAACCACCCGCAGCCTCACCGGCTTTCGCGACGGAAACCAGAACCTGCACTTCTTGCACGTGAACCGAGAAAATAAGGGGAGAACCTGTCGAGCCTGCCATGATGTGCACGCAAGCACATCCCCTCTTCAAGTTGCAAAGAGTGTTCCTTTCGGAAAATGGAAGATGCCGATTGATTTCGAGAAAACCGTCACTGGTGGATCGTGCGCTCCCGGATGTCACGAGCCTGAGGACTATGATCGAACGCGCTAACGCATCCATAAAACCTTACCCATAAGCCTCGAAAGCACCGAGGAGGCTTGACCATGAACAAGGCACCGATTGCCATCCTGTTGGGGATACCCCTCCTCCCTCTCGCCTCTTCAAGGTAAAGATAGGCGACGAAGCCTCAATCCCCCATGGCGCAGTCATGCAGGGTTATTTCAGCAAAACACTGCAACGCACCTTCGATTCGGTCCTATTCGTCCCCTCAGTCCAAATAGCCGGCCAGGCCGAACCTCGCTGAGATTTTTGACCAGAAGAGCACCCTTGTCGGCCGTGAGGTCGTCCTGCGAGGGAAGGTCGTAAAGTTTTCCAGCCAGATCATGGGAACAAACTTCGCCCATATCCAGGATGGTACGATCTCACCATCACGACGGATACAGAAGTCAAGGTGAGCGATCCGTTTAAACATTCGGCAAAGATACATTGTAGACACCTGCCCCGTTGGCATCAGAAGAAACTTCCATGCGCCCGCCTAGTGACTCGACAATGCGTCGCGCGGTGTTGAGCGCTGGATGATCGGGGTTGAGTTTTAGCGTACAATTCTCATTTGGAGAGAACGTAGTCTCCTCTTGATTAGTAGTAGACACATTAACTTCAATCAACTTTCTGTCGTCTGACATTCGCGTCTCAACTTCGATCTTCCGCCCCCGACCTCCACAAACACACTCAGCGACAGAGCTGAAAACAATGAACAGTGAGAGCAAGACGGGCCGATTCGGCAGCGAAAGCGCTCGCACATCAGGAGAGAGATTCAGCTCAAAGAAAGCTTCACGGGTACGCTCATCCAGCTGAACAAGACCAATCAGGGTACGGATGATTCCATTGACGTCAACATCATCACTCATTTCTCCATCCGCATCGGACAAGGCGGTGAGGCGGTGAAGAAAGGCTCCGACATGGTAAAGCGCATCGCGCATATCCCTGAGATGCAAATCACCACTGTCAGAATCGAGTGTTTCGCCAAAGCGTGCCTCTACAGCATCAAGGCCCATGCTCAGTGTTGCCAGTGGGTTTCCGATCTCATGGGAAATACCATCGACAAGCCCCACGACGCGGCTCATCTTGTCCTCCTCCGCTAAACGAAGGCTCTCAAGCATATTGCTTATCTGCGATGCAAGCTGCTCCGCCCGCTTCTTCGAATCCTCAAGTTCTTGAATACTCTTGTGTCGTTCACGGATGTTACGACGTATAAAAGCAGCGCAGGTCAAACCAATCATCGTAAGAACCACGAGCATGCCACAAACAAACAAACGTGAATTGCTACGCAGACGGCTGTCGAGGGCGGTCATGTCCAGGTACACTTCAATGATGCCCAATACCTTTCCATCTTCCTTGATGGGTACATAGCGCTTGCCGATCACCCTCGCGTCTTGGGCGTAGGGAACGCCGAGGGCATCCCCAAAGATACCATTCCAAGGCCTCCGATCGATTCGGAAAAGACTTTCACCGGAGCGCAAAATCGACTTGAAGTAGCCCTTCGTGTTCCTCTTGCCGATATCCTCCTCACGGGAAGAGACCACCACCCGACCGTTTGCGTCGTACAACTTGTACCGAAAGGCCTCGCCCACTATCGCGGCATCCTGAAGAATCATCAAATCATGTGGCCCAAGCCGTCCATATATCAGGGTCTCGGGAAGATTGGACAGGTGGCCCTTGAGGAATTCTGACGTCTGAGTGGCTTTCCAGTCAGCTTCATGTGCCAGGACAGCCCGCTCCGCGTAGTTGCTGCCAGCCAGCGTGACAACAACCGAGGACACAGCAATCACAAGCAATTGTTGGACGAGACTCTTGTCGCTTCGGCTTAAAGACTTCAGCATGCCTCGATCACTCCCATGTTAGAGGTCTTCCTCAAGTTTGCGGTACAACGTCGATAGCGAGATCCCCATCCCCTCGGCAGCAATGGCTCGGTCACCACCAGTAGCCTCAATTGCGTGCATGATGGTAAAGCGTTCAAATATCTGCACGCGCTCCTTGAGTGTTCCGTACATGGTCCGCGCGTCCTCACCTGAAGGTAACTGCAAGGCCGGAGGTAGGTCGGCGACGGTGACCACTCCCTTCTCGCAGAGAACGAGGGCTCTCTCGATCACATTTTCAAGCTCACGCAGGTTGCCTGGCCAATCGTAAACCGAGAAGAGATCCCAAACTTCGGGGGCAAGTGTGAGCCCTTGGTCCACATGTCGGTCGGAATGCTTGTTCAGGAAATACTCGACTGCGGAGGAGAGAACCTCTTTCTGCTCCCGAAGCGAAGGCAATAAAATCTGAAAGACATTCAACCTGAAGAATAAATCCTCACGGAAGCTGCCCTCCTTGACCATCTCTTCGAGGCTGCGATTCGTCGCCACAATGAAACGGACGTCGACTGCCTGGTCCACAGTCGCTCCCACCGGACGCACCACCTTTTCCTCGATGGCCTGCAGCAACTTGGCCTGCATGGCGAAAGTTAGATTGCTGATCTCATCGAGAAAGAGCGTACCGCCGGAAGCGGCGGCAAAGAGTCCCTTATGTGAGCGAGTCGCACCGGTAAAGGCCCCTTTGGCGTAGCCGAACAACTCGCTCTCGATCAAATTCTCGGGTATCGCGCCGCAGTTGACACACACAAACGCGCCTTCGGAACGTGGGCTGACCGAATGCAGGAGTCGAGAGGTCATCCCTTTTCCCGTTCCCGACTCACCCGTGACCAGGACCGTAAGATCGCTGCTTCCAACTTTCGAGATGAGCTGCATGAGGTGCTCTCCCGCAGCTGATTGCGGAAGCCAATAGCTCTTTGTCTCTTGCTGGACCAAACGTCGGAGCAACATATTTTCCTGGCTCAGTCGCTCCAAATCCTCAATCTGCTTCAGCCGGCGGGAGAGATCGTCAATGCGAATGGGCTTGATCAGGTAGTCCGTCGCACCGACCTGAATGGCGGCGATAGCGGTCTTGAGTGAGGCATAGGCGGTGATCACAAGGATCGGGAGATCGTTACCGGCGGCTCGCGCTCGGCGAATGACCTCGATCCCGTCGAAATCCGGGAGATTCAGATCTGTAATCGCCACCTCGAAATCACCTTTCTCAAGCGCATCGACGGCCTCGACTCCAGTTCCCACCGCGAGAGTCTGATGACCGAGTTCTTCGAGTTCCATGGCCAGGATCTCGCGCTGTGCAATTTCGTCTTCGACGAGCAGGAGTTTCATTCGCCCTCCTCTTTCAGGGTACCCGGAATACGAATACAAATTTTGGTCCAAACTCCAGACTCGCTCGAAATTTTAAGGGTGCCCTGATGATCGTCGACAATGGCCCGGCACACGGCGAGCCCGAGTCCTGTCCCTTTGCCACTCGCTTTCGTGGTAAAGAAAGCTCTGCGCGCTTTCTCCATGACCTCCTCCGACATGCCGTGTCCATTGTCCTCAACAATGACTAGCACACCATTGCCTTCAGGCTTGCTCGTAACCACGATCCTGCCGTCATCGTGGTCGATGGCATCGACTGCATTGATCAAGGTGTTGATGGCCACCTGTGTTATGTGATTCGACACACCATTTACCATGGGTATCTCAGGGCTCAGGTTGGTGATCAATTCGATTTTCCGAAAGCGTGGGTCGTAGCGCAACAAATGTATTGCCGACATCAGCGCCGGATTGACGCTGATGGGCTTCAGTTTTCCCGAGACCGGAGACGAGAACTCGCCAAGCTCCCTGACAATGTGGGTGATGCGCTCGATCTGTTCGAGGATCAAGTCCACTCGCTTGAGATTGGCCTCCACGCCTGCCTCGTTGGAATCATCTTCAAGGCCGCTGCGAACTCGCTCTGCAACCATCATGATGGCATTGATTGGATTGGAGATCTCATGTGTGATTCCGGCGGCCACTGTCCCCAGTGCAAACATCTTTTCATCTTGGAATCGGCGGTTTCGGGCGGATTCAATCTCGCGCGCCCTCTCGTCCAGCGCAACGGCCATGGCGTTTACACCTTCCGCGAGTTGACCCACTTCATCTCTTCGCCCCAAGGCAAGCGGCTCCCCAAATTCACCCCTTCCGATTTCATCGGTACGCGCTTTGAGTCGTCGTAAATCACGTGAGAGACCCATGAAGAACCATCCTGTAAATAAACACACGCCCAGAAAGCCAACCGAGCCGACGACAACCATCCACAGAGCCTGAACATTGGCTTGCTGCTCGTACTGTTGATCAAGTTGTTTACGGGTATTGTGAAGTTGACGCAGAGCGATTTCCATATCTGCAGCCAGTGCGTCCACGGCAGGGATGGTGCGAGCGATGAACCCATCGACGCGTTCCGGTAGGGTCCCCCTTTTGAGAAGCTCCTGCAGGTCGACCAACGCATGCTGCGTCAATGTTGCGTGCTGAATCGGCAGCACCTTAGGCCATTCGTGGTTCGCATTCAGCGCATCTAGTTTCCTGAAATTCGCCTCCCATGCGATGACGGTTGCATCATCGGGCCCCCCACCACTGTGAGGTTTTAGCAGTGAAAAACGAAGATCGTTCAATACAAACAAGCGGGGCTCGAGGGTAAGTTCCTGCTCGCTTGTCTCGATAAGTTGGAGATACAACTTGTCCAGATCGCGCTTGGAAAAGAGTGCGACTGCAAACACCAAGCAACTCACAACGACAACGCAAAGAAATACGCTGAATGCCTTACCGATGACGGTGCTACGTGGTTTCAAGAAGCTATGCATGGCAGCAAAGAATCTCCCTACTATCAGCGCTCAAGTTGAGTAAACACCGGTCAACCCAAAGTGGTTCTCACCACACCGGCAAGCGATTGGCTACGGCTCAACAGACTCGATCGGCTCCACGGCGTCAGGAGTCAGTTCGGGCAATCCCGGCTCTCCCTCGCTGTCATCTGGCACAGGCTCCAGTTCCTCGAATCCGATGGGTTTTGAAGGATCCTTCAGATGACCGAAGCCATATACCGAGACCTTCCGGAGACCAATCGTATTTGTGACGTAGAGCAGGTACTCAACCTCGAAATCCGGGTGGATGAACTCGCTGAAGAACTGGACGTTGTAGGGGTCGTACGCGATTCTCGCAGGCAGTGCGAGTTGGTCGCCACCCCCAAATGATGTCAGGATTCGCCCTTCCTCGTTGAACAACTGCACCACTTCGAAGGCGGCATCGATCACGTAGAGAACCCCATCGGGTGTGACCTCAAGCCCTTTGGGACGGGTAAAGGATCCCAGGACAGCACCAGCCGCTCCAATGGTCACCAACTGCTTACCTCTGATGTCGAATTTCTGTACGCGAAAATTGAAGGTGTCCGTGACGTAGACATCGCCCTTCTTGGAAACGGCAAGGCTGGTGGGTGCGTTGAAGTGGCCGTCCTCTTGGCCAACCCCTCCAAATTTCCGTTTCAATTCTCCGGTACGCCGATCAAGAACCTCCACCTCATTGTCCTGCACGTCCGCCACGAATAGCTCATCGCCGTGTACATACACGGATGTCGGTTGGAACTGGCCGGGTTTGCCAAACGAACTAACGTAACGTTCATCGCTGTCATACACGATAATCGCTTGACGTCCGATGTCGGCAATAAAGATGTAGCCTTCGGGCTCGATAAAAAGATCAACGGGTTTGGACAGCTTACCCAGGCCCTCCGTCACCATGGCATACTGCCGCCCGTTGGCCAGGTCATACACGATCACCCGCGCCTCTTTCGTATCCGTGACATAAACCTTGCCATTCTTCGCCGCGATTCCATACGTCTTCGCTGGAACGGGGATCCGTTCCACCTCTTCAAGCTCTCCAAAGAGAAAGCTCTCGAAAAAGGATGGCTTCACTTCCTCTGCTTCTACAATCTCACCAATCACCGAAAACTGCGTCAGGAATTGGATGCGGGGGAGCGCGGGCGGAAGGGGAAAGAAACTATAGAGTCGAGGCGTGCTGTCTTCTTCAGGAGGCGCGGGCTCAGGCGCTCTATGGGCGCAACTAGTGATAGAGAATGCAAGCACGAGAACCGTCAATAGCGGAATAGAAAGACGCCGTAGCATTATAAAAACCCTTCGATGTAGCGATCGTACGATAGAAAAAATTCACTCAATGTGTGGGATTTCACGATATCCCGAGACACCGTTGTCAGGTAGTGCACAGATGTCGCACCGACCGCGGGGGGGGGGCTCTGCCAAACAAATGAGCCGCCTTGGGCCATCTAAATTTCGATGACTCAAGACGACTCAGTAGTGCTCACCGGGCGCAGAGCCCGGTAGAGCCCCGTATTCCTTACTTCGTGTGGCACTTCGCGCACAGCGCGCTGCCTGTGTTTGAAGTCCTCAGGAAGTTGCCCAAGGTGTTGTTATGGCTGTGATGGCAGGAACGACACTCGACAGTACCCGTACCAATCTCAGACCCAGAAGTTCCACCAATCAGCTGCACACCATTGGTGCCGGTCGCATTAAGACCACCTGATTTCATGGCGACATAGTCCTGACTGTAGGCCCCTGATGTGGGATACAAAACACCAATGGGATGGTCGTCCGAAAGATCGGTACCCAGCGCTAAGGTCCCAGTCAACAACGAGGTTCCACCGGTGGTGGCACCGTTAAAGGCATCTACTGCAGTAACGCCATCATGGCAAGACATACACATTTTTGACGATCCCGTCGGCTGTCCAAGAACTTCATGCTTGGTTTCATACGGGATAAAGGTCTGCAGTGTCGTGTCGTGATTCCACAAGGCAAATTGCCAATTACTTCCATTCGCAGCATGTGGGGTATGACAAGACACACACACTTGCGTGTCAGGCGTGGCAAACCCTGCATTATTGAGGTTATGGGGGCTGTTCGCCACGCCCGGGATACCGCCGTAGGTGCCGATTTCCCCAGGGCCACCGGCCCAGGCAGACCCTGAAATCAATAGTGCAGTTGCAACACTAAGCGTGATTCGAAATAGCTTCATTAGATTATTCCTTTTCTTATTCCATTCCATGTTCAATTAGTTCCAAGTGCTTCAAGGAGTATGGGGAACTCTTCCGCAGAAACTCGCTCATGAAGCACTTATGTACTTCAGCAATTTGCATGCCGAGACTTTCCTCCTAACATGTTTCTTGACATGCGATTTGTCGCACAGTCGAAAAACTCTAAATACTCGCGGATAAAAAAGTCCAGGGCTTCTTCGAGTTACACCCAGGAACGAAGAGCGGCCAGGGCCGCTTCCATGCTGATTGGAAATCAAAGAACGGTATCGCAAATTTAGGAATCGTGAGGGGCTCCGATTCCCAGATCTAGGGAAACAAAATCAGACCCTTCTCGGCAGCTCACACCCCCGCGACGAATGGCCACATCCTGTAATCAAAAAGAACAGGGGGACGACCTAGCTTGAAAGATCAAAGGTTCTATTCTTGCGTGTGACATAGTTAGCCAAGGAGTCGATGTTCCACACGATCATGTGTCGGGACGGTACGAGCACGACAGTCAGAGCTTGTACCAATAACGTTGCAGCGGCAAAGAGAAGGCTTATCACCTCGCTGCAGATCACGTGCCTCGTACATCATCGACCAAAGCTACTTGAATTCTTATAAGCGAATAATAAGAACACGCAAAGGCTACGCCAGGAGACGGCACTCGTGAATCGAACAGGGTGGGCAGCAGTGGGAATATTGGGATGGCTCGCCCTTACCTTGATCTCGGGTTGCGCCACGCCTGAGGAACGCTACCGAGTGCTGACCATCTTCTTCGACCCGCCTCCCCCCAAGCAGGTTGCCTCGCTGCCTTCAGCGGCGTTGGGCGAATCGGGGGCAGGCTCCGCAGATCAACAGCAGAATGAGCAAGCAGCTGCTTGGATACACGATCCTTACGAGGAAGAGGACTGCCAAGATTGCCATCAGAGTCGCTATTCCGTCGAAATGGTTGAGGAAGGGGCCGAGCTCTGCTGGGGCTGTCACGACCCCGATGAATTTTCAGGAAAAATTGTGCATGGACCCATAGAGGCGGGAAAGTGCGACTCCTGTCATCACCCTCATGAGTCCAAGTATCCCGCCCTCCTCTTGCTTGAGGAAACCGAACTCTGCATGGCCTGCCACGATGAGGACACCTTTGCGCCAGGCGAGCAACATCGAGATGAGAAAGGGGAGGACTGCGTGGGGTGCCACGATCCTCATGCGAGCGATCGGCGATATATGCTCAAGCCGACGGTAGATGCTTTATGATGAAACGGATCTTTCAAAGCGGCAGCAGCAGTCTTCTTACACCACCTACAAGAAGTACACTCAGGAGATTCTTGGTTGTCGCAGTTGTAGGAGTTGCCGGAGTGATCCAACTGCCGCCCGTGGTGTCTGCACGAGAATATCAGGCTCTAAAAGTGACCGAGGTGGATGGCTACATCGAGCTGGGGATCCAAGAGCGGGGTAACGACCGAACCTCCAACGCCGGGGCGGACGATTACGACTCGGATGCGATTGCGTTTGATGAAATTCTACATCTCAATATCGATGGCTCCATCATGCACTCCCGTCTTCTTCATTTCAACGGAAGCGGAGATTTTCGCATGCGCCAGGAGACCAGTAATACTGCTGGTGACGGTCGTCAAAATGACGACCGCTTGCTGCTAGGTGGAAAACTAGACCTCAACTTTCTACAAGAACACCCTTATCAACTTGACCTACATGGCGAAATCCTAGACGCTACCGTCGACCCCAAATTCGGGGAGACTTACGACGTAACAACGGAACAAACCTCGGCCATCTTCTCGTACGATGAGGGGCCCCTTCCCTTCCGTATCGGTTACATCCGTGATTCGACAGATGCGTCTTCCGACAGGGATGATAACGACCAGAGTGGAGATGAATTTTTCATTCGGGCTAACTATGACATCAAGGATTTCACAAGCGGTGATCTAACCTATAGGGATGAGCACACCGACTATAATTTTTCGAGTGCACCCGGTGAGACCGACAAGAGGAAAGTCGATCTTCGTAGTTTCCTAGCCAACAACATAACCTATCTGGATGAGAGTAAACAAGACATGTTCATCGGACGATTGGTGATTGAGGATGGTTCTAACATAGTCAAGGGCAGGCTCTATCGCGGGACAGGGCTTTTGCGTTTCCGGCACTCTGAAACGCTTTCGACAAACTACGACCTGAACGCTCAACGAAGAGAACGCGACGGCGAAGACGTGGACAGTCTGATTTTCAACGCACGTCTCCGGCACCAGTTCTGGTTGAGTCTGACGACTCAACCTCGATTATGGGCAGACCTCGAGGACGCCCCCTTTGGCACGACAAGGCGATACGGTGGAGAGCTCACCGAGGATTACACAAAAAAGTTGGGTGACTGGGGGCGCCTTTCGATGTCCCTAATACCACGGGCCGAACTGCAAGAGAGGCGCCCGACCGGAGAGACAGGGTTCGTAATCGATGAGTCTGTCGTGTTAGCGAACCTCACTCCCGTGGCGCTCGCACAGCGTGATGTCGATCGGACGAGTATCCACGTTACGGATGCCAGTGGCCTCTTGATCTACACGGAAGGCCTCGACTACACGGTCACCGTACGAGGCTTGGTGACGGAGCTGACCCGTATTCTGACGGGCGATATCGGTGATCCTGAAACAGTGCTTGTCGACTATGAGTTCAATAACGCCGATGAAAGTGATATCCTCGACCGGGCTATTCGAACACACGTCAGTCTCAACGTTCACGACTGGATCGAAATCTACTCGGGCTACACAGATCGAAAGCAGAAGTTGCTCGACGGTGTATCCGAAACGAAACTCGATTCGAGTACACGATGGCTGGCTGGTTTGAATATGACCGGTAGCTGGATGTCTGCGAGGATCGAGTTCGAGGATGAGAAGGGCACCTTTACGTCGTACCAATCGTTGTCAGAAACCCTGTCCGTATATACCCCTGGAACCTTCCTATGGAACGCACGTTGCTCCGCCACACACACCGGGATGACCTACCGCGACACTAACGATGAAGTTGATCGCTGGAGTCTGATCGCTGTATACAGGCAACGGATCGGCCAACGAGGCTGGCTTGATGTGGAAGCGGAATACCTTCGAGAACGCTGGGACTCGACGCTTAGCCGGGCCAATGACATTGATGCTTTCAGAAGTCAGGCTTCGTACAACTGGGATTTCCGGAGCTTCGAGTTTGAGTTGGGTGCTCGTGTGTCAGTGACGGAGCAACCACAGTATGACGAAATCAATCATCGGGTTTTCATGCGTTTTATCAGGAATTTTTAGGGGTGAGGTGTCCAATGGATCGAGAACCAGAACCGAGGAGAGACTTCGCATGCCAATATCGTTAGTCAGCGCTAAACGACCCTGCTGCACGATCAAGGTGCTCGGGTTGGGCTTGGCCATCGCCCTGACCGGAAGTGGGTTCGGATGCGCACACAGCCAGCCCAACCCGGAACCATCCTGGAAAACTTCAGGCCTCAAGCAGGTCTGGCCACTGCCCCCGGAGAGCCCTCGCATTGAGCATGTGGGCACTATTGACGCACAGACATTCTTCGGGCAAGACCTTGGGCTAAAAAATAAACTGCTGACTTTGATATTCGGCCATCGAGTTTCCTTGCCAATGATCCGACCTGCGACTGCCACCAAGACCCCGGCGGGGTTGCTTGCCGTAGCGGATCCCGGTGTACCCACCGTTCACTTCTTTGACCTCAATACGACCAAGCACTGGGAATTGCCTCCCAAGTCCAACGCGCGGTTGAGTTCTCCCATCGGGGTTGCCGTCAACGAGACCGGCTCCCTCTACGTAGCTGATTCTCTACATGGAAAAGTTTTTGTGTTCGATTCCAACGGGAAGTTTTCCGCTGAATTCGGTGAGGAGTCCCTCACACGGCCCACGGGTCTGGCGTTCGCCCCCGGCGATGAACGCCTGTATGTCGTCGACACGCTGGAGTGTCGCGTTGTGGTATTCGACATGAACGGTCACAAGGTCCACAGCTTCGGGCACAGGGGAACAGGTCCTGGTGAATTCAACTCTCCAACTCACATTTCAATCGCACAAGACGGAACCATCAATGTCTCCGACTCCCTGAACTTTCGCGTTCAGCGATTCGACCTCGATGGCCGCTTCCTCGGGGCATTCGGTGAACCTGGGGATGGAGCCGGGATGCTAACCCGGCCTAAAGGTGTGGCTAGTGACAGCTTCGGCAACATTTACATCGTGGACGCAGCTTTCGAGAACGTCCAGATCTTCAACCGCGAGGGAAACTTATTGCTGGCTTTTGGAAGCCCGGGGACGGGTGCCGGCGAATTCTTTCTGCCTTCAGGGATCTTCATCGATTCCGACAATACGATCTGGGTTGCTGATTCCTTCAATCAGCGCATTCAGGTGTTTCGACTCTTGGAGGACACACAGTGACGCTCAGCCCTATCGGAAAGAGCCTTCTGATTCTGGCGATGGGTACCTCATTGCCGTGGTTTGCCCAAGCCACAATCATTGACTCAAAGCACAATTTATCAGCGAGCGGGCCCGGGCCCGTCAAGACCTTCGGTGAAGATGAGATTTGCATTTTTTGTCACGCGCCGCACAGTGCAACTCCAGCAACACCCATATGGAACCGTACGATACCTGAAAATGTCTATACTCCGTACAGCAGCTCCACCTTGGAAGCCGTTACAGGGCAACCCACCCATGTCTCCAAGCTTTGCCTCAGCTGCCACGACGGCACCATCGCACTGGGCTCGGTGAAAAGCATGGGATCACCGATTTCAGGGTTAGCGGTGCTCTCGGGACGCGCGCGATTGACCACGGATCTCTCTGATGATCATCCTGTGTCGTTTGTTTATGATTCCTCCTTGGTGGCACAAGACCCGGAGTTGATCAATCCAAACCTCCTGCCCGAGGAGGTCGCACTCGATTCCTACGGCCAAGTACAGTGCACCACCTGCCACGCGACTCACTCCAGCATCTATCCCAAACTTCTTGTAATGGATCCCGCGTACTCTTCACTGTGCCTCACCTGTCACGACAAGGCAGGTTGGTCAGGGAGTGTACATGCCACGTCGAACGCAACCTGGAGTGGAACAGGAACCGACCCGTGGCCGCAAACCGATCAAATGACCGTGGCTGAAAATGCCTGCGAAAACTGCCACAGCTCCCATAGCGCCTCCTCCTTCGAGCAGCTCTTGACCTTCTTCCCGGAGGAAGAGACCTGCCTCTCCTGCCACAAAGGCACTGTTGCCGACGACAATATCGGTGCCGAAATCCTGAAACCTTACAGGCATCCTGTGGATTCCTTTGTCGGCACCCACGACCCGACAGAAGACTCCCTCAATATGTCACGGCACGTAGAGTGTCAGGACTGTCACAATCCTCACGCCGCCACGACTGAGCCAGCGACAGCACCCAACGTAAGCGGAGCCTTGCGGGCCGTTGAAGGAACCGCTCTAAACGGAACGACCGTCATAGATACAAGCTTCGAGTATGAGATTTGCCTTCGCTGTCACGGCAACGGCGCCGACGTGCCCTACCCCGAGATTCAAAGGCAAATTGCGGAGCCCAGCGAAGGTCGGCGCTTCGACCCCTCAAACCCTTCCTATCACCCCGTCGCAGGCCAAGGCCAAAACCCCGATGTTCCGGGCCTGATATCCCCTTTAACCGAATCATCGATAATCTACTGCACGGATTGCCACGCCAACAACGATGGACCGGGGGCGGGAGGACAAGGTCCAAGCGGGCCCCACGGTTCCATCTGGCGCTTTTTGTTAGAACGCGAATACCGCACTGCCGATTTTACGAGCGAAAGCTACCAAGCCTACGCCCTCTGCTACAAATGCCATGATCGCACCACACTACTCGGTGGGAACCAGACCAACTTCAAAGATCATAGGAAGCACATTAAAGGAGAAGACACGCCCTGCTCTGCATGCCATGACCCACACGGTATAAGTTCCACGCAGGGAAACTCGACAAACAATTCACACCTGATCAACTTCGACATCGGTATCGTGCAGCCGGATCCGGATACGGGACGCTTGGAATTCATCGATCTGGGATCTGGACGCGGAGAGTGCTATCTCGACTGTCACGGCAAGAAACACAGCCCCGAGGAATATCCGTGAGCTTTTCTACACATAAGACGGTGCTGAAGCTATCAGACGCAAGCCAAGTGAATTCACCAGCACTCTCTAGTCGAAAGCGAGCTAGTCAAGATGGCGGGATCGATGCTCAAACGCTTTAGCCTCTACGGGTTTCTGAAAAACCAGCAGTACTACGATCCCTTCTTTCTACTGGCACTCCAGCAGATGGGAGTCTCCTACACTTGGTTTGGGTTACTCATCGCCTTCCGCGAGTTGTCGGTCAACCTCATGGAAATTCCGTCTGGAGCCATCGCGGACGTCTTCGGGCGCAGAAAGGCGATGATCTTCTCCTTCGTCGCCTACATCCTAAGCTTTGCCGTCTTTGGCGGAGCAGGGCTTGCAGTTACAGAGGGAGAACTCTCACAAGCGGCCCTGAATCTTCTACTCCTTGCCGCCATTTTCCTTTTCGCGGTGGGCGACGCCTTTCGCACCGGAACCCACAAAGCCATGATCTTTGCCTGGCTACGCAGCCAGGGCCGCTTGAAGGAAAGAACCAAGGTTTACGGCTACACCCGTTCATGGAGCAAGATCGGCTCTGCACTTTCAGTCCTGTTAGCCTGCATTTTTGTCTTCACGACGAATAACTTCATCTACATATTTTTCTTCGCCATCATTCCCTACATCCTGAACATCATCAATTTCCTCGGCTATCCGGCGGCACTCGACGGAGACATTCAGAAAGCCCCAACCATGGGTCACCTGATAACCCACCTTAAAGAGTCCCTGTTGGTCTCGGTTCGGCGGAGAAGTCTCCGGCGACTCATCCTGGAGTCCATGGGGTTTGAAGGGTTTTTCAAGGCTGCTAAAGACTATCTGCAACCCATTTTAATGGTCGCCGCCATCGGCTTGACCGCGAACCTGTTTACAAGTGCCGCGCTCACCGACACACAGAAGTCTGTCATCTTGATCGGCCCGGTCTTCTTCGTGATTTACCTTTTCTCAGCTCTAGCGAGTCGCAAGGCTCATGCACTCGTTGCTCATCACGGTCACGAGGACATCGCGGCCAGGTGGCTTTGGGCGGTGACGACACTCGTCTTCGTGGTGATGCTGCCGGGGCTTTACTACGGCCTGCTATGGGTCATCATCCCTGGATTTGCAGGGCTATACATCATGCAGAATCTCTGGCGACCCATTTTGATCAGCCGTTTCGACTCACACTCGGACGAGGCCAAAGGCGCCACAGTTCTCTCCATCGAATCCCAGGCCAAGAGCGTGGCGACCATGATCATCGCGCCGCTCTTGGGGCTGGCCATCGATTTCGTTGACGGGCGTCAGCAACTTTTCGGTGAGATCTGGGGGGAAAGTGAATTCTGGCCCATCGGAATTTTCGGGTCTGTCATCGCTTTCATCTTTCTCGTTTCAGCGAGAATTCCGTCCAAAGACCGTATTTAAGTCTGACACTGATTAGTGATGGTTAGAATTCTAAGCGAGCCTCCATCCATTATCCTGAAGTCTACTACCCTTGCATTGTTCTCTCGGCTTGGATCATCTCCCCGAGCGCCTGAGAGCAAGCGCTGACACAGAAGTGATAAAAAACACCCCGCTAGTTTCCCTGTGACAAATCGCCACATTCGACAAGCGAAAAAGCCAGAGTGCATACTATCCAGTACACCAGCCGTGGGAGACGCGGAATAGAATTCTGATCCTATTGCAAACGAGCGCTTTTCGGCGTTTGCCAAGTGATGCCTCCTGTATTTTCAGGCAATATTCGGTACTTCACATGAGACCCTGTGCCTGTTTATTGGCGAGTGAGGCGGCACAGAACCGGATCTTGAATATAGGCGGGTATAGGCATGACAAACTTTGAGCGGAGTTTAGTTGCGGTGGGAGTGGTGGGGCTGCTTTTCGGAAACCCCTGTGGTGTGTGGGCCGAGACGCCAACGGATGAGGCCACGAGTGACGAGGTGGCTCTCGACGATGGCACTGACGATGGCACTACGGATGAGCCAACCATCGATGACGCTGCTGATGATGATGCCTCTATTAACGATCCCATCTCTTTGATCGAAGAGGTTACGGTTACGGCGCGCCGACGCAAAGAGAATCTGCAGGATACACCCATCTCCATTTCGGCCTACACAGCGGAGGGCCTCGATTATCGCGGCGTGACAACCATCGATCAGATCGCGGAGTTCACGCCCAACCTGGTGTTCCAGAACAACCCCAGCTTTGGTGGCGCAGGTAACGCCGCGGCGATTTACATTCGCGGTGTGGGGCAAAAGGAGTTTTTGCCCACCGTAGAGCCGGGTGTGGGTCTCTACGTCGATGGCGTGTACATCGCGCGTTCTGTAGGCGCGATCCTCGATCTTGTCGATGTGGATCGGGTTGAGGTGTTGCGCGGGCCACAAGGCACGCTCTTCGGGCGCAATACCATCGGTGGGGCCATCAGCATTACAACGAAGAAGCCCCACGAAGAGTTTGAAGGCAAGGTGGAGTTCACGGGAGGATCCGATGATCGACGCGACTGGAAAGGTACGCTGAACATTCCCATTACGGATCGCTTCTTCAGCAAATTTTCGCTGGCCTCCTTCCAGCGGGATGGCTACTTGAAGCGCAAGTCCGACGGCATGGACCTCGGAGATGACGATAGCTATGTCGGTCGTGCAGCGTTTCGGTTCTTGGCGACGGAGGACCTGGAGTTCAACCTCGCGGTGGAGCACACCAAGGATGACGAAAACGGTCCGGCCATGAGTTTGTTGGGAATCAATTATGATTCAGCATTTCCCTCGCCAGGGTTCCCTCCTTTTCCCATCGACAACTTTGGCGTGATGCACAACTGGTCGGACCAACCGGCTTGTTATCCACCCAATAGCGGCGATCCAAATAACCCCGCCTGTTACAACGATCAGTGGATGATCGGCGACAAGCACGACGCGGGGACCGCGCCAGCGTATTCGGAGACCGACCTCTGGGGATCGAGCCTCACCGTCGATTGGAGCTTCGAGGATCTCGATTTCAAGTCGATTACAGCTTATCGTGATCTGGACAGCGACTTCGCCCGCGACGGCGATCACTCACCTCACACGATCGTTCACTTCGCCGACACGCTTGAGCAAGATCAATTCACGCAAGAGTTGCAGTTGCAAGGGGTGAGCTTCGATGACCAATTGACCTGGCTCCTCGGTGCCTATTACTTCGAAGAGTCGGGAGACAATGTCAACACCTTGGACTTTACGCCCGCTTACTTTCGCAGTGGCGGTGACTTCGACAACGACAACTGGGCGGCCTTCGTACAGGGAACTTACGATATGCGCGAGCTCGTCGAAGGGCTGAGCCTGACTGTGGGGCTGCGTTACACCGACGAGACCAAGGAATTCAAACCCGATCAGATCGTCTACTCGTCCCACCCTGCTGTGGGCATGCCCCCTGGACTCCGGATCCTTCCCCATAAGCGCGAAAAGATCACCCTCGACGAAACGACTCCCATGGTCAACCTCGCCTATCGCTGGAACGATGACGTCATGACCTACGCTAGCTACTCGGAGGGCTTCAAGAGCGGTGGTTTCGTGCAGCGTGTCTTTCCACCGCGTGCTGAGATCCCGTCGTTCAAGCCAGAGTACGTCGATGCCTATGAACTCGGTTTCAAGATGACGGCCTTCGAAAATCGTCTGCGGTTAAACGGCGCGGCCTTCTACATGGATTACGAGGACATGCAGGTCCAGGTCTTTGATGCGACGGCCCCGATTACCAAGAACGCAGCGGATGCTGAGATTCGTGGCTTCGAGCTTGAGCTTTCCTCGGCGCCTGGCGACGGCTGGTTTATCGAAGCGGGACTCGGTTACCTCCATCCGGAGTATAAGAAGGTGGGCGACGATGCCACCGAGATCTCCAAGGACAACGACTTCGAGCGCGTCTCAGACTGGATGTACAATGCCGCCGTGTCCAAGGAGTTGGATTGCGGAAAGGTGGGTCGCTTTGTACCGCGCGTCGACTGGTCCTATCGTTCCGAGTTCTATAACGATGCCTTCAATACGGAGCAGATTCAGCAAGGCAGTTACCACATCGTCAACACCAACGTGATGTGGAAGGCGCCGAATCAAGCGTGGCATGCCGTTGTCGGCGTGAGCAACCTCACCGACAAGGACTACCTGGTCACCGGCGTCTACGGTGCGGACTTCGACCAGTACGAGGGGCTGTACGCGCGCGGCCGGGAGTATTACGCAACGCTGCGTTACGAGTTCTGAACCCTCTTTAAATGGTTTTTAGATCGCAGCAATAAAACGCCCCGCCGCTTATCGCGACGGGGCGTTTTCACGTCTGTCTTACCACTGTCTGGCTCAGAGCTTCAACCGGTCCGCCACAAAGTCGGCATCCTTGTCGCCACGCCCCGACAGGTTCACCAGAATAGTCTGCTCCGGCGACATGTCCTTGGCGATCTTCATGGCGTAGGCCACTGCGTGTGCGCTCTCCAGCGCGGGGATGATTCCCTCGGTACGCGAAAGCACCATGAAGGCGTCGAGACACTCATGGTCGTCGACCGTGTCGTAGCGAACGCGCCCGAGGTCTTTCAGGTAACAATGTTGCGGCCCCACGCCGGGATAATCCAATCCCGAGGCGATGGAGTAGACGGGCAACGGCTCGCCCTGCTCGTCCTGCAGGATGTAGCACTTGAAACCGTGGAGGCCGCCCTTGGTGCCGAGGGTCATGGTCGCGGCATTCTCGGCAGTCTCCAGTCCGAGGCCCGCGGGTTCGATGCCAACGAGGTCGACCTCCTCATCTTCGAGGAAGGCTGTGAAAAGACCAATGGCATTGGAGCCGCCACCCACGCAGGCAGTGACGATGTCTGGGAGTTGCCCTTCGCGTTGGAGAAACTGCTCGCGCGCTTCCTCTCCCACGACCGCTTGGAAATCGCGAACCATCATGGGGAAGGGATGGGGTCCCACCACGGAGCCAATGGCGTAGAACCAATGTTCAGGGTCCTTCAGATACTCTTCGAAAGCGCTGTCCACCGCGTCCTTCAAGGTCATGGTGCCGCGCTCGACACAGATCAAGTCGGCACCCAGGATTTTGATCTTGGTTACGTTGGGATGCTCTTTCTCGATATCGACCTTGCCCATGTGAATCTCGCACTTAATGCCCACAAGGGCGCAGGCGGCCGCCAATGCCACGCCGTGTTGCCCGGCGCCCGTTTCGGCGATCACCTTGGTTTTGCCCATGTGCTTGGCCAACAGCGCTTCACCCAGGCAGTGGTTGATCTTGTGGGCGCCCGTGTGGTTCAGGTCTTCGCGTTTGAAGAAGATCTTGGCACCGCCCTGCCGGGCTGTGAGGCGTTCTGAAAAGAAGAGTGGGCTCGGGCGTCCCACATAATGACTGTAGAGGTCGCGCAACTCGTTCTGAAACACATCGGTGTCGCAGATCTCGGCGTAGCTTGCCGCAATGTCATTGATCGCTTTAAGTAGATCGGGGGGGATGATCTGGCCCCCGTATTCTCCGAAATACCCTTTCTCATCGGGCATGGGCCCGAAACCTGGCTTGCTCATAGGAGCCCCCTTGGAAGTTATCTGTGCCGAAGGTTCCGCTCAGGTTGGAAGAGTGGAGCAAGAACCATCGACCGGCGAATCGTACCCAACTTCGCCGCCCTGAGGAAGTTCTCCTTGAGATGGCGTAAGCATCCCCGCTTTAGGATCACGGCAATCTAGAGTTACGATTCCCTTAAGATACCCTCTCGAACACTGTCGGAAAAAAGAGAAAACTCAGCAATCCCTTCTTCATCCCAAACCTGTTGAAAGAATCCACAGGTAGTGCAATTGGATTGTTCACCTGAAAGGTCACTAGCAACCTTACGGTCAGAACAAAGGCTTCCCACAATTGACCAGCATACTCTACCGCCATTGACACCCGAATTTACGCCATTCGCGTGGCGTGCGAGCACGACCGCACATGGAGGGGTGCCGTCTTTGCCGCGTTCAGTGCGTCCACAATCACGCACTTCCCAACAGTTTTCTCTCCGATCCAATTGCTCGCCCGACCTTGCTTCCAAGACGCTGGAATCAAAGTTTGAACTCTCTTCTTGCATCTGCTGAAGCTTGCTTTCAATCCAAGAAGATGCGAAATCTTGAGCTTCCTCAAACACGACTACAGATTCCAACCCCTCCACCATACACTCAACGATCTTCGGGTCAAAGAGATGACGCGGGCTTCGGTCTCCACCCTGTATAAGCTCAGCATCGAAGCTCAATCCTGCACAACGACGAATTTCTTCAATGGCAACCTGAATACTCAAACCTTTTCGATAGGACCGCGAAGAGGTCATCGCATCCAAAGTATCTGCGACGGCCAATATTTTGGCGAGTCGTGGGATCTTCGAATCTTCGATTCCAGCAGGATAGCCGGATCCATCGCAACGTTCGTGGTGACACAAAATAAGTTCTGCCACTCTTTTCAGGCTGTGAATGTGCGAAACGATCTGAGCACCATATGCCGGATGGATGCGGACAATGGCTCGTTCACTTTCACTGAGATCACTATCTTTATTCAAAATCTTGCCGGGGACTTTTATCTTCCCAACGTCATGCAGATAGCAAGCGAAACGCAGATCATCGATATCACGATTGGGGAGTTCGAGCCCAATCGCGGCTCGCTCGGCATATTTCCAAACTCGAAAACAATGACCTCGCGTGTAGGGGTCCTTGGCCTCAATGGCCTGAGATAGAGCCAATACGGTCTCGCTACAAATCACGCTCAGTTCTTTGGTCCGACGTTCCACTTCGTCGTCAAGCAGGTTGAATGTCCGATTGATCAGTTTGGACTGATCGTGGCGAGTGGTCCCATGGGCACCAAAGATGATGGCAAAGATCAGGGGCAAAAAGCTGAGAATACATGCGATCCAGAAATAGTCGTTATTGCCAACTATAATTCTAGTTGCCAGGGGCTCCTGACTTGTGCCGAAAAACCACAAGAGCAACCAAAGCAATGGAACCCCAGCTCCCCAAAGGAACCCAACCGAGACATACGAATTCCTTCGAGGATCATAGGTGCGCTTTCGCAATAAGGCTTTTCTAAACTCTGAGACTTCTTCAACTTCCTTCACGCAGACGCTCCCAACCAACAACGCTGCCTGTATTCCTTCAGGCACCACAGCAAATTCCGAACAAAACTCTAGCGCAGTGCTTTCCTCTATCTATTGCCCATCGTCCAAAATCAGTGCCGAACTACTCTCTAAGTACAAAATTCTTCTCACCATCAAGAAACCCCTCTCCGTTTCAAGGGTAATGCCTACCTGTATTCAAGCCATTGTGGAACTCTGGTTCATCGAATCCCTTCATTAAGATAGAGTTGATTAATTAAATACCGAATCCTTATCAAAGTATCGGTCCAACACAACGAACCAACCCTGCTCATCCAACTCGATACCGGTAATCAAGACAATGTGTCCCAGTCTTCTCGATTAAGAATGGTCCGGATGTTGAACAAGAGCTTTGATGCACTGGGATGAACGGGCCTGAGTAAAAGCCTCTTGAATCTTCATTGCTGGAAAAGTGTCTGTGATCAAGACTTTGCTGATCCCTGCCAACCGCTTGTCGGCACTGAGAAGTTGGAGTGCCTGTTGAAAATCACCACAACGCGAACTGCTCACCCGCAACCCTCGCATAGTTACCGCTTCGACCAGTGGCCCTTCTGAAAAGCTACCTGTCTTTGAAGCAACACTGGGCTGCATCCAGATCTCGCCGCGAGGTCGAACCAACGCCAGTTGATCACCTTCAGCAGGCCGCAGCACTTTGTCTATTTGATTCAGTCCATCCACAACAACAGCATCGGCACGAGGGAGCTGGCCAGGCATGGCACTTTCTTCGTAATGTTTCCTAGCTGCCAGTGCCCTCGTCTCACGGTACACATCAGCTTTCTCACATAACCACTCCGGCGGATCGCCATGCGATATCCACGCAATTTTAAGCAAGCCTCTCCCCTCTTCTTTCCAGGTCTCGACGAGTTGCCGAGCACGACGCTCGTCAAAGCCTGCAATACTCAGTTCATCGACGACGAACTCAGTCAGGTGAGACAAACCCACAGCCTCTAGCCCGTGGGTTGATTTTAGATGGACTTCGCGGCTCGCTAAACGCAATGCCAATTCCAAGCCACTGGGACTTCCCGTCGTGTCGACAACCACATCAGCCAAGCCACTCCGTAATTCTTTCCCATCCTCTACAACTTGTATTCCTCGGTCCGCTCCCAACTCTTGCGCCAACGACAATAACGATTCATGACGTGACAAGGCTAAGATTTCGAAATCAGACGCTTGCTCACGCCTCAACCCAGCCAAGGCCGCAACCACTAACAGCCCTAAACGACGCGGCCCGAGAACGGCAACGGTCTCACCCGCACGTGGCGTAATGCTAGTGGCTGCATTGAGTGCGGCGGCAAAGGGTTCAATCAATACAGCCGTTTCTGTCGAAAGCCCATCGGGAATGGGCAGGACGCTCTTTTCGGGAACGAGCACATACGGACCAAAGCCACCGGGTAAATCGTGGATCCCCAAGACGAGTCGATCGGGGCAGTGCCGCGACAACCCTTGCCGGCAAAACGCGCAGTCGCTCTCAATCCCGCGCGCCGCATGCGAAGCGTTGATCTCAATAACGCAGCGCTCACCACTCTCCGTGCTGACCACCATTTCATGACCGATCACTTGGGGTAAGGGGAAAGGTAAGTAATGTCGATCGAGATCGGTGGAACAAATCCCACAGCAGTTGGTTTTCAACAGGCGATAACCCGGACCAAGCTTGAGGTAGGATTCACCGTCCCGACAAATCTGCCAGCCAACTTCCCTTGAACCTTCGATTTCGTAATCTGACCACACCCAAGAGGTGTCGCGCCGGTACTCTGGGGCTTTGAAGTTCACACGCATAAAACCCTCTCCTGCCTCACAGACTCTAACCTACTTCACCCGTTCGATTTGATTGAAAAACGGTACTGACAAGTTGAGAAGCTATGGTGTTGCGCATAGGGAACTGATCCCGGATACGACTCATGACACATCCCAATATGCCAACAACCCCGCCGAGCTTTCGCATCAACCGACAAGAGTCCGAGAGCGAGGCATGCGAAGATTCAAATCGAAACAGCAGGCGCAACGGTTCCTAAACGTTCACGCTGCGGCGCTATAGAGGACGATATTGCTGGGATTCGCAAGCATTCGAAAGTTAACTTGTCAGTACCTTTTTCACGATTCGACGCGGGACTTCACAATGTGGGACTTCACATTTACTCAGAAACGAAAGAGGTGTTCGTGGCCCGAAAGGAAGATCTAGGCCAGCGTCGGAATGGGAACGCGCGAGTTCATGGATTCTAATTCCATGGCGTCCAGGACAGCCCCTTCGCGATGAGCTTCCACGATGGCGGCCAGGAGTTTGCAGTGCAAGTCGTGCCCACCGCGGTGGACTTGAACATGACCGCGGATCCTCATCCCCAGGATGGAAAGGTCTCCCAAAAGATCGAGCACCTTGTGCGCAACAAATTCATTGGGGAAGCGCAGACCCTCTTCGTTCAAGATGCCATCGTTATCCAACACAATGGCATTGTCCAAGGAGCCGCCACGCGCCAATCCCGCAGCCCGCATGGCTTCCACTTCGTAAGCAAACCCAAAGGTGCGAGCACGAGAGATTTTCCGATCAAAGGTTTCATCATTGATCTCAAGGCGATTGAGTTCCTGACGACCGATGGAAGCGTGCTCAAAATCAATGGAGTAAGAAACACTGAGCGACCGGGACGGTGAAACACGAATCCACTTCTCGCCATCGCGTACTTCAATGGGGCGACGGACGCGGAACTCTTGGCGACGTTGCGGTTGTTCAAAAATACCAGCCGCTCGAATCAGATGAACAAAAGGAGCTGCACTTCCGTCCATGATGGGAACTTCGGGGGCATTGATTTCAACGCGCAGGTTATCGATACCCATTCCGTATGCGGCCGCCAGGAGATGCTCGACGGTGCTCACCGTGACGTCTCCACGACCTACGGTCGTGGCGTACTCTGTAGATACTACGGAGGCAGTATTGACTGGGATTTCTACCGGGTAAGAGAGATCATATCGAACAAAGGTAATACCTGAGTTGGCCCGGGCTGGATGCAATGTCATCTGAACGGGTGTACCGCTGTGCAACCCAATGCCAGTACATGAAATCTTTTCTGCGATGGTTCGCTGCTTCAACTGTGCCTCTCCTAAAACACCAGCCCTGAATACACTAGCCCTGAGTATTGGCCTGCTGTTATTGCCCCTAAACAACTGCAAAGGCAGTGCCAAACAGGCTCCTTTCGGGAGGTATTTCATGTACTTTGTTTTCCTTTTTATATTTAGTGACTTACATCACCAGATTGCAGAAACCACGAGTACACCAAAACTGGAATGACCCGCAAAAACAAGGTCTAAGTGACGTTTTCGTTACACCCGTGATTATTTAATCACAGGGCTCAACTATTGAGTGGGATTGGTTTTTTCAGCGGATTTTTTCTTTTGCCTCGCCATGGCCGCCTTGATCTCGGTGACAATCTCTCGCGCCGTCTGGTAGCGCTTATCGGGATCCTTCTCCATGCACTTCAAAATGATCTTGGCCAACAATAGCGGCAGCTTGGGATTTACCGTGCGCGGATCTGGCGTGGGTGTGTGCACATGGTGGTAAGGGACATTGCCTTCCTTGAAAGGCAACTCGCCCGTGGCCAATTCAAAGAGTGTCACACCCAGAGAATAGATGTCGGTCCGATAATCGACGTTCTTCCCCAAGGTCTGTTCAGGGCTCATGTAGTAGGGCGTTCCCGCAACCACGGTCGTGTGATTGCGCACCTCCTCAATCACCTTGGCCAAACCAAAGTCCATGATCTTCGCTTGCTTCTCCCCCGTCCACATGATGTTGGCCGGTTTGATGTCGCGATGAACAATTTTCTTTTCGTGAGCAAAGGCCAGGGCCTCGCAGACCTGTATCAACACATGACGAGTACCCGCTGGCGAAATCGCGCCGCGACTGCGCAAAATCTCCTTCAGGGTCGTCCCTTCTACATGTTCCATGGCGATATAGAAACGACCGTCCTGTTCACCGGCGTCATACACGGTAACGATGTTCGGGTGATTCAATTGCGCGGCACTCTTGGCCTCGCGCAAAAAGTTTTTGAGAGCCTTGGGATTTTCGCGCAGTTCATTAGGCAACACTTTGTAGGCCACCAGGCGATCGAGAACCGTGTCTTCCGATTTAAAAACAATTCCCATACCACCGCGGCCCAACTCACCAACAATCTGATAACGACCCGATGAATCCGTCACGCTTTCGACGGCCTTGGCTTCTGCCTCCTGCACACGGGTTGACTGTTCCTGGCAGTGTCCGAGGTGTGCCTCGGCATCTTTATACTTGTAGTCGCAAGTCAAAACCTTTTCTAACAGCTCTGCTGCGTCTTGGAATCGTGAGTCATCTTCATAGACTAAGCACAAGGAATATTGGAGATGGATGTTTTCCTTGGAAACCGGTTGATCGCCAACAATCTCTTGGAGCTTCTTGATGGCCAAGGGGAACATCCCTTTGCCTCTAAATAGCTCACCCAGCAGAGATGCCGCCTCAACGTAGTCGGGACTCTCCGCCTCGACACGTTGCAAAACGGCAATGGCCTCATCGAGTTGCCCGTGCGACTGAAAAGCCTGTCCCACTCGGAGAAAGTTCCCAGCTCGTTCTAGAAGTTCTACCTCACGCTGCAAGTCACCGAGTTCCGCGTAACACTCGGCTGCTTCGGTAAAGCGTTCAGCCGTTTCATAATTCTCGGCAGCACGCTGTCGATCTCCGGCCAAGACGTACATTTCTGCAGCCTGTGCCGCGTCTCCGTTTCGCTCAAAGCAAGCTGCGGATTGTTCAAAGGCTTCCACTACTCGATACAGTTCGGCTGCAGCGAAAAAATCGCCTGCCTTTTCCAGGTACACAGCAGCTTTCTCATCCTCTCCATTATTGCGATAGTACTCGCCCAGGATTTCATTCGCGCGATGTTCGTTCCCGATTTGGATGTAGGCATCTGCGGCCTTCACCACATTCCCCGCCGTAAGATAAAGCTCGGCCGCCTGTTCATGCTCACCGCAACGAGAAGCGATCTCCGCTGCGGCACCATGGCATTTCCCAATCTGTAAGACACGGATGGCATCACTCGCAAAATCCGCCTGCTCATAGAGCTTGCCCGCCTGCAATACAACTGTGCGAAAAGATTTTACGCGCTGGGGGTCTGTCGCATCAAGGCTGTCCGCCTCTTCGCTGATGACCAACTCAAGGGTTTCGGCGGCTTTCAACCAATGCTGACAGCGAACATAAGAGTGCGCAGCGTGGCGATATTGCTCAGATTCGTGGTAGGCATTTCCAGCTCGCAAAAAGCTTCCGGCTTTTTCATAGGTCTCGGCGGCAGTGCTGAGCTTGCCCCCTTTTTCGTAGCATTCAGCGGCCGCCATAAAATCATTTTGATCAAGGAAAATTTTCCCCGCCTTCTCCCACTCGTCAGCCTGGCCATAATATTTGGCAGCGTCCTCGTGACGACCTTGGATCACGGACATGTCCGCCGCACGCGAATAGTTTTCGGCTTCGACGAACAACTGGACAGCTCGGTTGCGACAACCGAGCCCGACGACAAACTCCGCGGCTTCGTCAAGTTCCCCCGCATCAACAAATTTCTTCAATTCCTTGGCGTCGGATTTGCTCAGCGCGGGATCGTTGGACTCCGCGTCCGAATCTTCTTCTCCGTTCTCGCTGCCGGGAGCTTCTTCACACACACGACTTGCGCGGGGCCAGGCACTGGCCAACAAGACCAGAAAGCCCAAGCCGGGCAACACCCAAGCCGGGGCCGTCCCCATTCCAGGAATACTGCCACCGAGAAGCCCGAGAACGCCTTCTCCGGTCCAACCTTCACCGCCCAAGGAATCAGCCAGTGAATTCGCCAGTTTCAGCAGCGTGGGATCGAGGCCTTGGAGAAACCCACCCTCACCTTCAGCCGCCTCAGCGGCCACGTGGACCCATCCCATGCCACCCAAGAGCAACAATAGAAGCCCCAGGCATCCTCCGAGCATGCGAGTAATCAGACGAATGGCTTTCAAGGTTCCCCTTCTATTCCAACAAGATAGGCGCATAGCACCCCGTCGGAGCAACCCGTATTTCAGGCGTAAAACAACCCCGTGCTCTATACCTATCGGCCGAAAGTCGGCGGTATTGAGGGGTGAGCGCAGATATTCATGGGAAGTTTTAGCGGCGAAGAAGGCGTTAAAACTCGACGACGAGAAGCCGTTGGAACTCAGCGATTGGGGTTGGACGGAATACCGAAATGATCACGTGCTAATTGAGTAGCCACACGGCCTCGCGGGGTGCGATCCAGAAACCCGCGTTGAATCAGGAAGGGCTCCACGAGATCTTCCACCGTGCCTTTGTCTTCGCCCAGGGACGCCGCCAATGTCTCCAAGCCGACGGGGCCGCCCTGAAATTTTTGCAAGATGGCCAGCAGTAATAAACGGTCCAACTTATCGAAGCCAGCCTCATCCACATCCAGGCGCTCGAGGGCAAAGCACGCAGTCTCCTGTGTAACACAGGTATCCACACCTCCCTCGACTTGGGCGAAGTCGCGCACGCGACGCAGCAAGCGATTGGCAATGCGCGGTGTCCCTCGAGAACGGCCAGCCACTTCCAAGGCGGCATCCAGATTGACATCGATCCCAAAGATACCCGCGGCTCGACTCACAATGCGTGAAAGTTCTTCGGCTGAATAATAATCCAAGCGCGCCGAGTACCCGAAGCGATCGCGCAGCGGGGCGCTGAGCAACCCGGCCCGCGTCGTCGCCCCGATCACCGTAAAACGCGGTAAATCCAGGCGCAAGGAACGCGCTGTGGGACCCTGTCCGATCAAAAGATCCAGCTTGAAGTCTTCCATGGCCGGATAGAGAATCTCCTCTACCGTGGGGTTCAAGCGATGAATTTCATCGATGAACAGCACATCACCCTGCTCTAAATTTGAAAGCAGTGCTGCCAGGTCTCCCGAGCGTTCCAGAATGGGACCACTGGTGACGTGCATGGCCGCACCCATCTCCTGGGAGACAATGAAGGCCAGCGCCGTTTTTCCCAAACCCGGGGGGCCAGTAAACAAGAGATGATCAACGGCTTCATTGCGATCCCGTGCCGCCTGAATGAATACCGCCAGGTTTTCTCGCAAGCGCTCCTGCCCCACGAACTCGGACAAACTCGACGGCCGCAGTTCACTTTCAATGCTGCGATCTTCGGGTTGCTCGACGGGCGCCAGATCTCCTCGGTCATCGCTGGCCGCGCCGAAGGGAGGATCAAAGGGAGGCTCTAAGGGAAAGGTCATCGGGCCAAGCTCCGCAAGGAGTAGCGAAGCAAGGCCTCTACATCGGCCTCTTCACCCAATTCCCGCACCGCACCATCGACGGCGGGCTGCGCTTGCTTGGGCGGATAGCCCAGGTTTTCCAGGGCCGAGAGCACTTGCTCTGCCGGACCGGAATGCGCGGCTGGCAACTCCGACGACCCACTGGTGATGGAACTTGGAGCCCGGTCACCAAAGAGCTGTTCGATCCGATCGCGCAGATCCAACACGATGCGCTGTGCCGTTTTCTTGCCCACACCCGGGATGGCCTGCAAGGCCTTGGCATCTTCACTTCGAATCACCGCCTGCAAGGTTTCCGGCGCCAATCCCGACAAGATCACCATGGCCAACTTGGGGCCGATGCCACTAACGCGCAGCAACTCCTCAAAAAGTGTGCGCTCGTCCAAGCTTTGGAATCCAAACAGTTGGAGAGTGTCTTCACGCGCGTGGGTGTGAATGCGCAGCAGAACCACTTTGCCTTCGTCGGGCAGGTCATAAAATGTCGAAAAGGGAATGGACACCTCATAACCTACACCGGCCACGTTGATCACTACGCGGGTTGGTGTTTTATCCTGCAATACACCTTCCAAGGAACCGATCATCGCATTCGCCTCACCACGAGCCCCGAAGCGCCCCCGCTATGTCGACCGCGCGAGCGGCCCGTACGCATGCCAGCCAGTTTAGAACCGTGAGCGTGACAAATGGCAGCTGCCAAGGCATCGGCGGCATCCTCTCCCGGCAGTTTGTCCAGCTTGAGCAGCAACTGCACCATGCTTTGGACTTCTTTTTTCTCGGCTCGGCCCGACCCCACCACCGCGGCTTTCACCTGCGTGGGGCTGTACTCAGCCAAGGGAATCCCCTGTGCGGCAATAGAAGCCAAAGCGACTCCACGCGCGTGACCCAACACCAAAGCCGTCTTGGGATTCATGGCCACAAACGCACGCTCCACCGACGCTGCACCCGGCTGATACTCTTTTAAAATTTTGAGCAGGCCTTCTTGGAGGCTGGCGAGTCGACTACCCAAATCCAATCCCGTAGGAGGGCGCAAAATACCATGCACGATGGGGACGAGGACAGATTTCTCCATCTCGACAATTCCGTAACCCATGGCTCTGGATCCCGGATCAATCCCTAAAATGCGCATGGTGTCCCCTTGCAGCAAACAACGGTGTGTTGAACAACGCCGTACTTGAAAGCGCTGTACTTAAAAACATAAACCTTGGGTTTCGACTCGAAAGAAGAGGCTCGCCCCGACTCCCTCACTCCTCACAGAGTTTACAGTAATGCGTCCATCTCTTCTTCGGAGATATCAAAATTTGCGTAGACGTTTTGCACGTCGTCCAAGTCTTCCAACATCTCCATTAGCTTGAGCATGGATCCCGCCGACTTGCCCTCAAGCTTCACCGTCGTGGAAGGCTCCATACTGACCTCGGCATCTTCCGATGGAAAGCCGGCTCCGGCCAAACCATCGCGCACGCTTTCAAATCCTGCCGAGGTGGTGATCACTTCCAGCGTTCCGCCTTCTTCCAGCACGTCTTCCGCACCCGCTTCCAGGGCCGCTTCCATCAAGGCTTCTGAATCCACGGTGTTCTCATCGAAACAAAGGACCCCCCTCTTTTCGAACAGGTAGCCAACGCAGCCATTGGCGCCGAGGTTGCCCCCGAATTTGGTCAAGGCATGCCGGACATCACCAACGGTGCGGTTTTTATTATCTGTCAGAGCTTCGATATAAACGGCGACCCCCGCGGGGCCATAGCCCTCGTAGACCATCTCCTCGTAGGCATCCCCTGACTCACCGCCCGCGCCCTTTTTTATGGCCCGCTCAATATTATCCTTGGGCATGTTGGCCCCGCGGGCCTTGTCCACGGCCAAGCGCAGGCGGGGGTTTCCATCGACGTCCGCGCCCCCGGTTCGCACTGCGACGACGATCTCGCGGATCAATTTCGTGAATATTTTACTGCGTTTAGCGTCCAACGCGCCTTTTTTGCGCTTGATGGTGGACCACTTGGAGTGCCCGGACATCACTACCTCCTTGTCTGAATGGCTGAATAGCACGGCCGGATACTGCCGGTCAAAGGACGAAGCCTCCCTGAACACAAGGAAAGGCCTCAGGGAATCGGCTATTTGGACGATACCCCGATAGAGGCCGGACGTACGTGCGCCCATTGCATGGGGGCTGCGCTCGGTGATTTATGCAGAGGGGAGGGGGCCAGATGGCCAAAACTACCATCGGAATCGACCTGGGTACCAGTAATAGTTGCGTCGCAATCGCGAGCGAAGGGGAAGAACCCTGCGTCCTCAATAATGCGCGCGACGAATCAATCACCCCAAGCGTCGTCTATTTTAAAGAAGATGGCAGCATCGATGTCGGGATGCAGGCCAAAGTCAATGTCATCCACGACCCAGCCAACACGGTCTACTCGGCCAAGCGCTTGATCGGTCGTTACTTCTTCTCCGACGAAGTCAAAAAAGCCAAGGCCGTGTATTCCTACGGCATCGAAGAAGGCCCTGACCACAGCGTCCGTATCAAGATCCGCGACGAAGTTTTATCTCTGGCCGAGATCTCCGCCATGGTGCTGCGCGAGATGAAGCAGATTGCAGAAGGCCACGTTGAAGGTGACATCGAAGGCGCGGTGATTACTGTGCCGGCCTTCTTTAACGACAACCAACGACAAGCCACCCGCGATGCGGGTCAAATCGCTGGCCTCAATGTGCTGCGGATTTTAAACGAGCCTACTGCAGCCGCCCTGGCCTACGGCTTCGGCAAAGACTTGGATCAACGAGTCGCTGTGTATGACTTGGGTGGTGGTACCTTCGATATCTCCATTCTCGAAATCAACAACGATGTGTTTGAAGTACTCGCCACCGCTGGTGACACCTACTTGGGCGGTGACGACTTCGACGATCGCATCATTGATTTCCTGGCCGACCGTTTTGTTGCAGAACACAAGATCAACCTGCGCAACGATCCCAACGCCTACGAGCGTTTGAAGCTGCAGTCCGAAGCCATCAAGAAAGAATTCTCCAAGAACGACGAAGTGACTTACTCCATCATGGATCTGGCTCGGGACGAAGCGGGGCATTCCCTCTCCATTGAGGGAACCATCAACATCAAAGAGTTCACAGCCCTGGTGATGGACCTGATTCAGCGCACCTTTAAAGTATGCGACGAGGCCATGCAACAGGCGGGTCTCACCAATCGCGATCTCGATGGCATCATCTTGGTCGGTGGCCCCACACGCTTGCCCTTGGTTCGTAACTCAGTCCAAGAATACTTTCAGCAAGATCCCAAGGCGGACATCGACCCCGACAAGGTTGTAGCCGTGGGCGCCGCCATTCACGCGGCCGCCCTTACCTGCGACAATCAAGACACGCACCTGCTCGACGTAACACCCTTGACCCTGCGCATTGGGGTCGCCGGTGGATTGGCCGAAACGATCATCGAAGCCAATACGCCAATTCCCATCGAGCAAACACGGGCCTTCACCACTTTCCAGGATTACCAAGAGACGGTGAAACTGCGCGTCTACCAAGGCGAGTCACGACACGCCGAGGATAACGAGATGCTGGGAGAGTTTGCCTTCTCCGGTTTTGAGACCGGTCGCCGTGGCGAGGTGCGCATTGACGTCATCTTCTCCATCAACACGGACGGTATCGTCGAAGTGACAGCCATGGACCCGGCCACCGGCGTAAAGGCCTCGACGGAACTCACCTTGTCTTCGGGTTTGTCCCAAGACGAAATCCAACACATCATGGAAGAGGGGCGTGCCAACGACGTGGTGACCGAGACTGCGATCGGCTCAGTCAATCTGGTCAAAATGCCCAGCAGTCATGTCCTGGAGGCCACTTCCCAAGCCAACCAGGCGCCGGAAGAACTTCTGCCACTGCCCTCGGCCGATGACCAACTGGAACTGGCCGAAGATCTGGATCTCGACGACCTTTCGGGCGGCCTGGAGCTCGATACCGCGCCAGCGGGCCCGGATCTCGACGCCGCGCCAGTTGTTGGCCTCGAGGCCGAGCCAGCGGGTGGCATTGAACTGGACGATTTCGCACCCGACCCGGCCATCGAAGCACTCATCGACGAAAACTCCGTGGACTTCGAAGGCGATCCTGACGAGGCCTTGGAACTCGAACTCGAAACCGGCCCCTCGTCCAACAATAGGATGGACGCCTCCCTCATCGCTGGCGATGAAGAGGAGCTTGAACTGGAAATCGATGAGAGCGATGACGGCTTGGAGTTGGAGCTCGATGATCATGATCAGGACCAAGCCGTAATACAGGAGTCTCGCGACCTCTTGTTCGGCGATGTTGGCGAAGATTTGTCTCTCTCAGAGGAAGATGAGGAGAAACCAGAGTAAGGATGGCTCAGCATCTGGAACCGGCAGAAATCAAAGCGTTCTCGCGCATCATCGATGAACTCAATTATTACGAGATTCTCGAGGTGAAGCCTGGCGCGGAACGAACGAAAATCCGCGATGCCTTCCATCAAGCGGCGCGCAGATTCCATCCGGACGGTCACCGCAACTCGGCGGAAGACCTACATAAACTCATCGATCGCATTTCAAAACGCATCACCGAGGCCTACACCATTTTACGCAACCCCCGACGGCGCCAGGCCTACGATGAATTGCTCGCCAAGGACACCGAAGAGGTGCGTATTCCACTGGCCGAACTTGAAGCGGCTGCCGAAAAAGCGGCCGACGACGCTCATCAAGGGACAACCCCCAATGGTCGCCGCTACTTCAGCATGGCCAATAACTCGGAACAACAGGGCGATATCAAGGGGGCCGTGCGAAATCTTCAGATGGCCCTGACCTACGAACGGGACAACGAGCTATTTAAAGAGAAACTAGAAGAGCTGCGCAAGCAACTGACTAGCTGATCGCAGGTTTTGGACCCGAAACCGTTAACTCAACACAACCAATCGCTTGCTGCCGCCCACCGGGATCCGTATTCTGCGCGCATGCATTTTCGAACCCTTCGCCGCCTCCTCTTATCCATCTTCCTCTGCACCTGCTTCCTGGGTTGCGGTGCGGATTCTAAATCCAAGCCCGATGCAACCCAGAGTAAGCCCACGAATGCCAAAACCGAGGAGGCCAGCAAACCCAAGCCTCCCCCGCGGCGCGAGCCAGCTTTGCCCGGGATCCAAGGGCGGACCTTGGAGGGGAAGGAATTCTCCTTGACGGACCATATTGGCAAACGCGTGCTGATCTATTTCTTTGATGCGGGAGATACCGAGGCGCCGGCCGGCGCTGAAGCCATTCAAGCCATCATGGGTCTTCAACAGAAGAACAATTTCCAGATCGTGGGCGTCGCCACGGGTGATAACCCCATGCAGACCAGTTCCTTTGCGGGAAAGTACGACTTAGACTTTCCCATCGTGATGGATTCCAACAAGGCCTTCCTCAAGCGCTTCCGGCTGCGCGAATCCAACGCCGTAATCGGCATGGATCCCGAAGGCTACTTCAGCTTCATCCTCGGGGTTCCTCATGAGGCCAAAAACCCTGCCCAGATCTTAGAGGGCCAGTTGCGCGAATCTTTGCGACTGCCCGACCCTGCAGGTTCCACCTCACAAAACACAGGCGACTTTCCCGATGCACCGGATTTCACCTCCATCGAACTCGTTGGGGACGAGGTGCATACGCTATCAGCCTATCGCGGCAAGCCCGTGATCGTGATGTTCTTCATGCACACCTGCCCCCACTGCCATCGAGCCCTGGCCTTCTTCAAGCAGGCCCTGCCGAAATTCCCGGAAGAAAGCCGCCCTGTGCTATTGGGCATCGAGATCTCCGGTAAGCGCGCCGCCGCACTAGAACGGCTGAAGCAAGACGGTCTCGACTTCTTCCCCATACTGTCGGATCCAGGCCGCAAAATTTTGAATGCCTACAACTCCATGGGCAGCGTGCCCGACATCTTTCTCATCAGCCCCGAAGGGAAAATTGTCAATCATTCCCAGGGCTGGCGCGACTTGCGCGACCCTCCACTTTTCCAAATCAGGCTGTCCCTGCTGGCCGGTGTCAAAGCTCCCATCCTGCTCAATAAGCAGGGCTACAGCGGGAACGAATTCTGCGTCGATTGCCATGCGGATGAAGCGCGCACCTGGGAATTCACCAAGCACGCAGGAGCCTTCGACAGCCTGGTCAAGCACGGCGATGACCACGATCCCGAATGTGTGAGTTGTCACGTGGTCGGTGACGGCGAGTCGGGTGGATTCTTATTAAACACGGGCACCACGCACATGGAAGACGTGGGCTGTGAATCCTGCCACGGGCCTGGCGGTGGACACATCGATGATGACTTCGTCGAAGACGATGAATTTGAAGCGGTTTGTAAAACCTGTCACAACGAAAAGCACTCCCTTGGTTTTGACTATGCCACTTTCCTGCCTCAGATCTCCCACGAGGAAAACGCCGAACTCCTGAGCTTGAGTGCGGAAGAACGGGACAAGCTCCTGGCCGAGCGCGGCTTGGAACGCAAATCTCTGCTCAATAGCAAGGCCGCCTTCACCGGGTCGGAAAGTTGCAAGGAGTGCCACGAGGAAGAGTATGCAACCTGGTCCAAGGGACCTCACGTCCAAGCGGTGCAAAGCCTCATTGCCAAAGGCAAGGGCGAAGAAAGCAAGCAGGAATGTTTGGCCTGCCACACCACGGGCTATGGAAAAACAGGTGGCTTCCCCGAAAACGCCCCTGTGGCCGAGCACCCCGACCTGGCCAAGGTGGGTTGTGAATCTTGCCACGGGCCGGGAGGGGATCACGTCGCCGAAGAACCGGAGGATGTGGGCCCCATTCTCTCACTGGGTGACAAATGCGACTCTTGTGTGATTCTCAGCATCTGCGGAAGCTGTCACGATGACGCCAACGACCCCGAGTTTGAATTCAATGTGCAGGAAAAAATCGACAAGATCCGCCACGGCACCATTGAGCCGAAAGCGGGCCTGCCAGACAAGGACAAGAGCGCCGCTCGACCCGAACTCAGCACCAGCAGTGTTGTAGGCCTGCTGGAGCAAGGCTTCTCGGCACTGCCATGACAGTCCCAACGGAGAATGAAGACAGCCTTTCCTCCATTCTTCGCAGCGCCCATGTTTTGCTCAAAGAGTTCATGGACGAAGGGGTGGATCGCTTTCAGGCCCTGCCCAATCATGTGCTCAGGACGGAAAAAACCTCCGCTGCAGCCGGCCCTGAAGCGGGACAAGCCACTTCGGTGGAAACCGTCGCGACCCCGCCAAGCACTTCAGCAGATCCGTCAGCGGGTTTGCCGGGTCTTCCCTCTCTTTCCCTGGAGGAACTGCGCGCGGCCAGTGCCAACTGCACAAACTGCCAACTGGCCGAGGGCCGAACCCATGTGGTCTTTGGCGAAGGGAGTCCCAACGCCGATATCATGTTCGTGGGCGAAGGGCCGGGAGAGCAAGAAGACTTGCGCGGCATTCCCTTTTGCGGGCGCGCCGGCGAGCTGCTGACGGGCATGATCGAAAAGGGCATGGGGATTGGACGCCAGGATGTTTACATCTGCAATGTGGTCAAGTGTCGGCCACCGCAGAATCGCACGCCGCTGGCCGAAGAAGTCGCGAGTTGCCGCGGTTTTCTCGATGCGCAGATCCAACGCGTCGCGCCCAAGGTCATCGTCGCCCTGGGCAAACCCGCCACTAGTTTGCTCATGGGGCAGGCCGTGGCCATCTCAAAAGTGCGCGGAACCTGGCAGAGCTACCGCGGCATCCCCGTGATGCCCACGTACCACCCCGCCTTCATCCTGCGGCAGTACACAGCAGAAAACCGCCGCCTCGTATGGCAAGACCTAAAAACTGCATTGGAAAAATCCACGACCGATTAGGAGTAGATTTTCGACGACCGATTAGGAGTAGATTTTCGACGACCGATTAGGAGTGGATTTCCCGCGCTCAGTTCGGAGCAACTCTGCCGCAAAGCCTGAAAGTGCGATGGAAATGCTTACGGAACTTTTTACGGGACTTCAGGCACCGCGTCGGTTTGTGCCTGGCGGAACTCAGCCAAGGCCTTTTTGATGTCGGGATCCGTCCGCGCAAAAAAAGCAGCCACCAAAAGAGCCGCGTTCTTGGCACCGGGCTTGCCAATGGCCATGGTGCCCACCGGAATGCCACCGGGCATCTGAACCGTGGCCAGGAGAGCGTCCATGCCCTTGAGCGGGCCGCCATCCATGGGCACGCCGATGACCGGGATCATGGTGTGAGAAGCCACCACGCCTGCCAGATGTGCCGCCAAACCCGCACCTGCGATGATGGCATCAATGCCCCGCTCTTCGGCAGTGGCCAGGTAATCCATGACGCGCTGAGGCGTGCGGTGGGCTGACATGATCCGGGTCTCGCTGGGAATCCCCAATTGGTCCAGGATGTCCGAGGCGTTTTTCATGGTCGCGGCATCGGATTGACTTCCCATGACAATGGCTACTCGTGGCTGGGGGTCAGCGCTCATCTCATCTCCCATCTTTCTCGTGTGATCTTCTCGTGTACTGTTTTCACCCCCCACAAAACGGGGAAAACGGATATTAGAATGATTCCCAGCGCTGGCAACGCTATATCCTGAAAGCGTGGTTTCCAAACGGGGGAAAGGGAAAGTATGAGCCGTTCCATGGCCGAATTTGCTGAAAGTGAGGCGCCGCGCGCGCTCTGCGGCATCCTCCTGCACCCCGCCGGGCATACCCGCTCCCCTGCGATGCACAATGCGGCCTTTGGAGCCCTGGGCATCGAAGCCAGCTATGCCGCCTTCGACATTCGTCCCGACGCACTTCCACAGGCCATTGCTGACGCGCGACGCCTGGGATTTCGCCAATTGGCCATCTCCATCCCCCACAAGGAAGCCGTCATGGCCCTGCTGGACGAGGTGGATGAAACGGCCCGGCAAATCGGCGCAGTGAATACCGTCACGCGCGTCGATGACAAGTTGGTAGGGACCAACACCGACTGGTGGGGTGCCGTTTCCGCGCTGAAACGGCTGACAGAAGTGGCGGGCAGGCAAGCTGTAATTTTAGGTGCCGGTGGAACCGCCAAGGCCGTGTGTTACGGACTGCTGCGCGCAGGTGCCGAGGTGACGGTGTTGAATCGGACGCAAGAACGCGCCATCGAGTTGGTACAAAACCTGGGTGCCACAAGATCTGGATCCCTTTCCACGCTGAGAACCCTGCCCGCAGACATCATCGTCAACACCACCAGCGTGGGATTGGAAAGCTACAGTTCCCCCGTCCCCGGCTATAAATTCTCCCCCAAGCAAGTGGTCATGGACGCTGTCTACGGTTCCCGTGATTCTTGTTTCCTGCACGATGCCCAGGCCGCCGGTGCCCAGACCCTGCAAGGCAAGTGGATGTTGATTTATCAAGCCATGGAACAGATCCGGCTCTGGACGGGCCGTGACGCAGCGGTGGAAGTGATGGAAGAGGCCTTTGATTCGGTGAGCGCCTAAACTGAAAGCAGATCGGGGCTCAAACAAAAACCCAAACAAAAAAAGCGGCACCCGCTTTCACGGATGCCGCCTAAATAAAACCCACTGTCGTGCTACTCTCCCACCAGGCTACCCCGGCAGTACCATCGCCGAAAAGAGGCTTAACTTCCGTGTTCGGAATGGGAACGGGTGTGGCCCTCTCTCTATAGACAGTGGGAAAAATCGTAATAATTTTTCCCTGTTTCAATATCAAAGGTCAAAGACACTTCGTGTCTTCGAGAATCGAATAGCTTCCTAGTTCGCAGTATTGTGTGCTTTGAGCACGATTTAATTAAGACTCACGGGCGATTAGTACTGGTCAGCTCCATGCATTGCTGCACTTCCACCTCCAGCCTATCAACGTCCTCGTCTCGGACGGCCCTTTAGGAGACCGAAGTCTCAGGGAAATCTCATCTTGGGGTCGGTTTCCCACTTAGATGCTTTCAGCGGTTATCCAATCCGAACTTAGCTACTCGGCAATGCTTCTGGCGAAACAACCGATACACCATAGGTTCGTCCATCCCGGTCCTCTCGTACTAGGG
>PIVT01000667.1 GCA_003353845.1 Pseudomonadota bacterium
GCAACAGAGACTTCGGAAGGCGGCTCTTGGGAACCAGCGCGGCGTGCGTTGCCCAGAGAAACTTACGGCTCGCCAGGTAGTGCTCGAGCTCGAACACGCCGTTCAAAAGGAAAAAGAATACAATGAGCGGATTTCTAAAATAATTCCGCGAACACTCCGAGCAAAAGTATTCGCTTCCCGCAGCACCGGCTTCGTGTCATTCGGGTTTGTATTAGCCGAGTTCAAATCCGTGCGTTGCTGGGGGCTCTTGGAGGTGATATGGTAGACGTAAAATCCGGCAAACTGAAACTCGTAAACATCCATGAACCCGCTTGTTGTGAAAGCTGCTGAGCCGCCTTAAGGAGGCCCCCATGAGACACCGCGAATCGCAGCCGCACAGCAAGACCGCAAGCACGCCGCCCACATGAAACTTCTCAGGGACGCCGGCGGAGCTGAAGATGCGAACGCAAAGGGAGCCGAATGCAGTCGGCGCTTTCATGATGCGGGTATCAGCGTCGTGCTTCTACGCCCTTCTACGCCCCTATATCCCCCTCTATCCCCCTCTACGCCTCATTCCGCCCCTCCACGCCCCACTTGAACTAATACAAACCAAATATGACACGAAGCCATTGCTGCGGATAGAAGTGGGCGCGCTCGGTGCGCATCAGGTCAAGAACATGGGGGAATGGGCCGGACAGGTGCGAATGTGCAAAGCGCCTGCGTGGGTGGGTGTGGGTATTTTCGTCTGGCCCC
>PIVT01000668.1 GCA_003353845.1 Pseudomonadota bacterium
GAGAAATCGGCCATCGTTTTAACGGCCTTCCCCAGCGCGAGCCCAGAGCCCAGCAACCCAAGGCTCCGCTTTAGAAGATTTACGTTGTTCGCAGCCGTACCCGCACCTGCCCCGATCTGACCAATGTTGCGCTTGACCGTCCGTGCGCCTCGCTCTGAGACGACAATGTCAATGCGTTCGGTCGTCATTTGACCACCTTCGCGCCCTTGATGGCAGCAACGCCGGTCAGCACGGCTGCCTCAATATACCCAGCGGGGGCCTGGGAGGATGAACCCTCATTGAGTTTCCCAATGTATACTACATTGTTGGAGATGTAGATATCCTGACCAGGCTGCCGCGTTCGTATCTTGGCCTCATTTGCGGAAATGGTATCAGCGCCGGACGGATCAAGCCGCTCGTTGTCCTCAAGGATAGGCTTGTCGATTCCAACTTGCCAGCCGCCCCGCGCCCGTCCGGTGATCACCGGGGTTTCTGTGACAACCACTTGGTCAATAGCTATTGCCGTCTTGATGACGGTCTCATCAATGTTTTCCTCGACCCTTTCGGACAAGTTTCGGATGCGGGTTGCGAAGGCTTGGAGGCTAGCCATAGTCTAGCTCTCTTTCTTTCGGTGATGCTCCAGCCACACCACGTCCATTTGCCGAACGTGATGCTGCATGTCCTCCGTCAACTCTTCGTCCAGCTCGTAGAACATGCAATACTCCATGACCGCTTTCCACGGGATCTGACCAG
>PIVT01000189.1 GCA_003353845.1 Pseudomonadota bacterium
TCGTCGAATCCCACGCATGTGTGGAGCCGGTCCATACGCTTTTCTTAGGACTCGAGTCACTTCACCCAGCGAGCTGTTACGCGAAAGAAAACGTCGAAATCCGTATCACGTAGTAGTATAGGCGTATCACGCGCGAAAGAAAGTGTACAAAAGTGGAAAAACGCATACGTGGTACGCCTCCCTTTAGCTGGAAGTTTCGGAATTTCGATACCCCCCCGGGGGAGTGTATGCCTGGTACGCAGGAGCCCCAGATGTTGCATCTTCTCTCGCCGAACCCACAATGGCGCCCCAGCTCCTCAGACTAGCTGTGTCGGGGGATTAAAATGATACTAGGTTTGGTGTAACCTCCATCCGGACCCACCAGGCTCTTGTCCGGCGCAAATCGCCCCAACATTGGCCGAGATCTCGCGCTTCGGAGATTCGAGGACTCGGGGCGTGGCCTCAAAATCACTCTAGGGATCCCTTAGTGACAGTAATTCACGAGCAGCGCGGTCAAATATTTGTCGAAGGTTGTGGGTGTTGTCCACCCTAACACGCCAAGCGCTTGTCCGGCGCAAATCGCCACAACATTGGCCGAGATCTCGCGCTTCGGAGGTTCGGGGACTCGAGGCGTGGCCTGAAATCAATCTAGGATCCCTTAGTGACAGTAATTCATGAGCAGCGCCGTTGAATATTTGTCAAAGGTTGCGGATGACATCCACCCGAATCCATCAAGCCCTTGTTCGGCGCAAATCGCCCGAAAATTGGCCGAGATCTCGCGCTTCGGAGATTCGAGGACTCAGAAGAAGCCAACGTGGGCTAGCTCGAAGTAGACCCCGTGAAGCGTTGAGCAGAGCGAGCATGGCAATTTTCGTTTTATAAATCTCCGAAAATGTTGCAGCAATTAGAAGCAGCAACGCGCACCGTAGATTACCTGTGGTGAGACATCCACGATCACTGAATCTTCACTGAATCTTGATGCTCCTTCTTGCGCTCTTTCTGCAGACGACTCTCCATTGCTCTCTGATGACTACTCTCGCGTTCACCACAGCACTTTACATTGAAACAGGTGCACATGTGTTGCGTGCCAATCGATGAACTGAAAAGACTTGGCGCATCTGTGCTGGAAGGTGCTGCTGGAGTCGGGAATCGAGCTTCCTGGGGCGTTGAGCCGGGCAGCCTGTCTGGCTCATGAGCCCGAAGACCTCGTGTCCTTTGCGAAAGTTAATTGAGAGTTGTGACAGTAACTCTTGTTAGCGTTTGCGAGACCGCCCTGGAGCCATCGGAGAATCCGTACGGCAGCGAGGTGGTGCGATTGCTGAAAGTTGCTGTGCCCGGCGGGGGACTGAATTCAAGGTGAGGTTGCTTGTTTGCGCATTTGGACCGAGGGCCGAGGGGGTTTCCCCGGAGAGCGGAATGCCCCGGGTTGGCTGAGTGGCACTCGCAGTACGGACCTGCGAAATTTCGCTGTCTATCTATGCTGCCTCTCTAGCCAAGAACCAAGAAGCCATTGGCCATTCAGCCACGCGCCATTCGCACGACGGAGATCTCAATTGCAGGCAATACGCCATTACTAATTACTAATCCATTACTTTCAACTAACATAGCAAACCAGCACCGATTAGTGATGGCATGCTACTTTTATACCTCGCGAGTGCAAGTGCATATACGGGGAGCGCACTGGTGCTCTATCCAAGGCCCCAGCCTAGAAACGAGATGCTGCTATCTTTCTCTTACTCTTACCTCCGAACTTCAAACAGCCATAGGCATAGCTACTATGGGCTATGATGGGCTATGGGATATGGGCAAGCTGGATATGGGTATTGGAGCCCACGTGCACCCCCGCCTGGGCTGTGTGGCTGTGGAAGCCTGCGTCTCTTAAAGACGAAGAAGGGTTCGCGGTCGAACTTTCGCGTGCTGTGAGCAGTGAGCCCCGTACCTCAGAATTAGAAATTGGAAGTTTGACCCGGGAAGCACGACGGCTCTCCAACTCCAACTCGAGCAAGCACAAGAGCGGGGGTTCGTCATCTTGAATACCAGAAGTCGAAGCGAGTGAATTTGAATTTCGAAGCTGAAGTCATGTTTCAAAGCTGCAACTGCATCCTAGTAGTGCAGAGGAAGGGTGTCGCTATCCAAAACGTGAAGAAACATCAAATTATCCCCAGAGCGAAGGAAGGGCGCATATTGTCACAATATACTAGTCTCTCACCAGTGCGAAGGAAAGTTTCAAATATTCTGCAACGAGCTCGTGCTACTCACGGGAGAAATCGATCATGGACGCGTCCATCACAAAGCGCGCGAATGGTGAGCACGGCTTCCAATATTGGTTATCGGGCGACGTGCCACCGCAGTCACCTGGGAATCTGGGAAGATTGCGATGCACCCGGCGTTGTGCCATGGATCTAATATTAATGCTGGGTGTGCACAAAGGTGGCTACGGAAGAATCCCTCACAGTTCGCGGTGTCGCCGCCACACTGTGGACATCAAAGATGGCAGAAAGACTTGAGAGTGCCACCAGGCCCGAAACCATAAATCACCTTCCTCCGCGCCAAATTCAACGTTTGTCAGCTTCACGGAAACTTCACAGAAATATTCATTATGCGTAGTGAATATCTTCTTGACTTCAACCTCGGGCTTACGAGGGTAGTTCTTTTTGCGCGCAGCTTGTCACCTTGCTGGCCCTAACACGAGCCGGACTTCCCACAGGCACCCTCACAGGTCGAAGAATCCCCTAAAACTTCTACTGCTGGCGAGCGAATCGAAAGCCTGATGCAAAGGAGTCCAAGTGAGCCACGAAAGAGACGTCAGAAGCCTGTGGAGGCAAAGGGAGAGGAGCACCTGAGGCTAGCTAGCTTTGCGGGAAGGTTTCCTACGCTAGCTTTATACAGCTGTGTCTGGTACGAGGCGGCTCGTCCGGGTATAGAGCAAATTCCGAAACTTCCAGCTAAAGGGTATATATATATATATATTGGGATGGCTGCATTTTTGGTACAGTCTAGGCGATTTTCTTGCATTTTTGGTACAGTCATTCGAAAT
>PIVT01000669.1 GCA_003353845.1 Pseudomonadota bacterium
ATGGGTCGAGGTTCAAAAAGCCCAGACGGAGCGGCTGAGGGTCATTGCGGAGCTGGACAAGCCTGCCGCGAACATCTCCCGCTGGGTGGCTGATCTTCGGGCGTCAAGCCGGTATATCATGGTGTTCCTGATCTTCATCGCCTGGGCTGTGCTGCAAGGTCTTGAGGGTGGGGGTATCATTGCGGAAGGGTATGCTGCAACGTCGGCCGATTTCGCAAGGAGCGCTTTCTTCTTCCTCTTCGGTGATCGCGTCTATCGGCACGTGAAGTCTGCCAACGGCTGAGGCTGGAGTTTGACGTCAAGTTCCATCACGGCCCCGATCTTGTAATCGTGCATATTGAGGTATAGGTCGACCGTGAGGGAGCCGTCTTCGTTTCGGTCAACGATTTTCCCGACGTACATCTTTCCGTCACGCACAATAAATTCCGGCACCTTCTTAATCCTCTTGTTGACTAGTCATCAAAAAGGGCCGGACGGGAGAAGCGAAACCCCATCCGGCCCTTTGATTTGCCCGACTCCGGGGCGTTGTCTGCGGAGTCGAACGCCCCCTTTGAGAGATGTGGTCGGTGCGCGTTCCCTCGGGGTTCTTGCCAACACAACACCACACTTCCCAACAAATGTCAATACGAAAGAAACCTTGCCCAGGGGACTGCAAATGTGCATTGTCCCGCCATGGCGTTTGAATTTAAGACTGCCCCCTTCGACCATCAAAGAGAGATTTTCGAGAA
>PIVT01000670.1 GCA_003353845.1 Pseudomonadota bacterium
GCGTTGCCACTTAGGTTCTCTACGAATGGCTTGACTGGAGGGTCGAACGCGCCAGCGTAGCGGGCGACGCCCTTTGTGATCCTGACCTCGTCTATATTTCCCTCGAAGTTTAGGTCATGTGACGCTCTGCCACCTATTGACATCTCCTGGTTCGAGGCGAACATGTGCAGCGCGCCGTCGGCCTGGGTGGCCACCACGACGCCGTCCACATATAGACGGATTGTTGTTCCATCATAGTCGGCGGCGATGTGGTACCATGTGTCATCATCTATGGTGGCTGTGCCATTCATGGTGTATGTGGTTGCAGCGCCGGTCTCGCTTATGAGCAACTTTATTCTTCCACCAGGCTTGTCATTCACAAGAGCCCATGACCTGTTGGAGGAGGCGGTTGTCCACTGCGCGAGGAAGTATTCAAAGGCGGTGTTTCCACCATCGTTCAGTCGCAGTATGAAGCACTCTATGGTCCAGTCGCCAGTGTCAAAGTCCCAGTCGTCACTGTCAGCTGCGAAGAGGCCGCTGGCAGGCGCGTCGGTATCGAGGGAGGCTGTGCCGAATTTCTTTCTCGCCGTCGCAGAGGTCGCACTGCCTCTCACGCTGATTGTGTGGCCACTGTATGACTCATCAGTGAATGTGGTGCCACCATTGGCACCATCCATGTTGCACAAGAACACGACCTTGTCAAAGTCGATGTCAGTCACATCCGTGTTGCCAGCTGGGTCCTCAATGAA
>PIVT01000024.1 GCA_003353845.1 Pseudomonadota bacterium
GGGACCGGGATGGAGACTTGAAAAGGAACTTGAATGGGGACTTAAATGGGGACTTAAATGGAAACCGGACAAAGTTCAGCCCTGTGCGATCACGCCGGAACCCGGTTCCGTACTTCAGATCGCCACAGGGCTGATACTTCTGTCCATTTTCCGACCAGCTTTCCGCCGTCGCTTAACGCGATAGCGAAAGGTTGGCTAGCGCTTGAGAGCCTTCTTGATCTTCTTGATCAAGGCTTCGGTCTCTTTGCGGGCTCGAGTGTTCAACTTCTTGAACTCGCGCTCGCCCTGAGACTCAAGCTTGCCCATCTGATGGCTGGCATCACGGATGATGCGCCCCACAGCACGACGTGAATCCTTGCGGGAAGTTTCCAGCAATTTCTCGAGTGCGTTAAGGTCACGACGCATCTGTGCAGACAAGGCCTTGAGCGACTTCGGCAGATCCGTTCCGATGATATCGGAGGCTTTTACGGCCTTCTTCTTCGTAGCCTTCTTCTTGGCAACTTTCTTCGTGGCCTTCTTCTTGGCTACTTTTTTCGTAGCCTTCTTCGTTGCCTTCTTCTTCGTGGCTTTCTTTTTGGTTGCTGCGGCCATTTCTAACGCCCTCCCGAGTAACAATTCAGACTTCTTTGAGCTGAACTCAAAACATTCATTTTCAAAAGTAGGGGTGCAAGGCACCTAGCCAATACACTCCTTAGTTTTAGCTAAGCGAATCCTATCACAGCAATATATATAATTTCGAGCCTCAACTGTGTATTTTTGACGCACGACGACAGCGACACGATCTAGTGACCTATCTCGGATTCCGGATTTTCGACAAGGTTTGAAGCGAGCGAAAATTACTGAAGGCCATCCAGCCAGTGAGTATCACACCCCAAATCATTCCATAATGGAGTGACAAAACACACAGGACAGCGCTAACCGCGATGGAAACGTACAAGGGAATGCGTGAATCTCGCTTGCCTCGTGCGAGTACGGCGAGGGAATTCATGATATTCCCTCCGTCCAAGGGAAGAACCGGCAAGAGATTGAGTACTCCCCAACCAATATTCACCCAAATCAGGTCTCGCACTGCCCACTGGGCCAACTCAGAGCCTTCAACGAGTAATACATCTTTGCTGAGAATCACCACAGTACCTAATAGAAAGCCCGCCGCGGGGCCTGCAACACTAATCCGAATTCGCTTCCACTCGGATATCGCGTGGGTCATTTGCCAACTGGTCAATCCGCCCATGGAGTAGAGCAAGATCGCAGGTCGGAAGCCATAACTGCGTGCAATCAAGGCATGACCCAGTTCATGAACCAGGATGGAGACAAAAACGACAGCTATCCACACCAGGGCCCGACGCAGATCGGCCATGGCCCCACCTAAAATGATGGCCATAAACCAAAAAGAGTGATCAATTCGTGTTGGAAAACCTAACAGGGTAAATTGCATTTAGGGGCTCAACGGCTGTTTGGAGCCGCTCTTGTCGACATTCACAAAGGTAATTTTGGTATCGAAGAGCACGTGAGTCGATTCGGCCGACTCCTGCTCACCATATACCTTGACCTCGTAACCGACCGAAGTCCTGCCTACTCGATCTCGCTCCACCGCAAAGCGTAAGATCTCTCCCTTTTCAATCTGGTGCCGAAACACCACATTTTCCAAGCCGATGGTCACGAAGCGGCGTCCGGGATATTCCATACACGCCGTAATATAAGCAACTTCATCGATCCATTTGAGTAGGTATCCACCGAATAGAAAGCCGTCGGGGTTCAAGAATTCCGGCAATACGAGCTTGTGGTGATCCATTATTTACCTCGCTGCCTTTCCGGGGTCATCTTCTTCCTGCGCACTGAATTTTCCCGTGCGCAGAAAGGTAGCAACCTGACTCGCCACCATTGTTGAGTTCATGATAAAAGAGTGCGAGTGGGGAACCACCAAGAAGTCTTTCATCCCGTCTACCTTGGCGGCCTCAACGCTCACGGTGCCATCGTGGGGGGATGGGAGGAACATGGAGCCCAAGACTGAGGCGCTCGCGTCGCCCGTTATGACGCCCAACTCAAAATCTACCTTCCCCAAGCTTTTGGGAATGCTCTGCGGATCCGTCCCCAGTTCTTGCCCACTGGGTCCCATGACATAGCGAAACAAGGGCCAGCCTCTAAGCTGATCGACAATTTCACTGCCTTGGTTCGGGGGCGCGAGCATGACGACACGCCCTAAATTAGCCAAGGTCCGCTCCTGTAAATATTTTCGCAGGATGATACCTCCCATAGAATGCGTGACAAAATGCAAGGCTTTGGATCGCGTCAGGTCCTCCTGCGCCAAAACTTCATCCAACCATGCGACATGCTGAGAAATATCGGCTCGAGTCGAACCATAACCCCTGGATCGCACTCTAAAACCGGCGCGTTTTAATCGGCGCTCCAACATGAACATGGAAAATGCTGAGCGGGCCAACCCGTGCAATAAGAAAACGGTTTCTGGCTCGGTGGGAGCTTCCCGCTTGTTACCCATGTTCACGCCCATGACATCACTCGATTCTCAGCGCGCCTATTCATAAGGTTTGTAGAACTACGCACCGTCGTGACACACAGCCTCAATATTATTGCCATCGGGATCCAAAATGAACGCCGCGTAATAACCTGCGTGATACTGCTCTCGAATCCCGGCGGCTCCATTGCAAGTGCCGCCCGCAGCCAGACCGGCTTGGTGGAAGGCATCCACTTCGGCTGGGGAAGAAGCTGCAAAAGCAATATGAATCGACTCCGAGGGCGGCCCGCAAGAAATCCAAAAGCCCGGTTTGCCATCGACACCGAATCCGACGATGTCTCGAAAGCCCATGACCACGGAATAGCCCAGGGGTGCCAAAATCTTCTCGTAGAAGAGCTGTGATTTTTCAAAATCAACCACCCGTAACCCAATATGATCTAACACCCTCGTCACCCCGCTTTCGCAATGCTCGCTTCCAATGGGCCAAGAATACCCAAAAAGTTCCCCGTGAGCGCAGAAAAGCTTCATCTCGAACATGGCCTGAGTTAAGCTTCGCGCTCAGCCAACCCACTGGAGTGTACGCATGACCATCGCAATTGGAGACAAGATCCCGGAAGCCACCTTGCAGACTATGGGTAATGAGGCGATACAAGAAATCTCTACAACCGCCTTCTTTGCAAGCAAGCGCATGGTTCTGTTTGGAGTGCCTGGAGCCTTCACACCGGGCTGTTCTCGCGTCCACTTGCCTGGTTTTATCGATCACGTCGCTGATTTCCACGCGAAAGGAATCGACACTGTGGCCTGCATGTCAGTCAACGATGCCTTTGTCATGGAAGCCTGGAGTGCCATGCAAGGCGCGGGCGAAATCACCATGCTCGCCGATGGAAACGCTGCCTTCACACAGGCCTTGGGCCTCGATATCGATGTATCGAATTTCGGCATGGGGAACCGTTGCCAGCGCTTCGCCATGGTGGTTCAAGACGGCGTGGTGGAAAAACTCTTCGTGGAACCAGGCGGGAAAGTCACTGTGAGTTCCGCCGAAAACGTCCTCTCCGAACTCTAAAACCAAGGACTCACTGTGAGTAGCTACGCGGCAGGACCTGCCGCAGGAAGGCGCAGCAAGAGCGCCGACAGCAACGCGCTCGTGCCCTCGTAACCCAAGGCGCCGAGGGTGTACACGCTGAAGTCACCTAGAAGACAAGCGCCGAAGAGTCGAGCCGAGAACAATCCACCCGTTAAAAACAAGAGTGCCAACAACGCGGGGCGTGTCATGCTGGGTTTCAATATCCCGCACAGGGCCAACAAACCCATACCAGCCTCAAGCCCGCCGTACATGGCACGGATTTCGGTCATCGCGGTGTCGTGGCTAGCTACGACACCCGCAACCTCCGCGAGATAATCAGGTTGAAAAACAAGGTACAGACCGTAGCCAAGCCACACGAATGTTTGGAAGCCTAGAAAAATCTTGGTCGCCATTCCCTCTCCTTTTAAACTGCACCGTTCGGACTCGACGTATGGAAATGAACTCAAACTCGATCTAAATCAATACGAACCAGGAAGCAAAGGTGAACCCGAAAAGAAAACAAATCGCGCTGTAACAATCGCGTCGACCGGGAGACATATCGCTGGGCACGAAGAAGGCTGGACGTCGAAAACGGATTCTCACTCCACAAGAGGCGCAATAGCCCCAGGTGCCCGCAAGATAGGCCAGCAAGCACAACCCTAGAAGCCACCCACTGGGAGCGGTCAGGCCCGCAACGACACTCGCCAAGCCCAGCACAAGAGTCGTCACCAGCAAGGGTCCGAATAAAACCAAGAAGTTCAACATCCACGAATTTTCAGCCATCGTCCGATCCCTTGCGAAGGTTCGTTTCCGTCCTGAAAGGACTCCTACAATTTATCACAGACCTCGCTTGGACCAAACCTATTCCTGTGGTTCCGACTCTTGGCACTGAACACCACAGGCAATGCGAGTTGTAGTTATTTCAAATATTTCTCAACACAGGGATGGGACTTCTTTACCTCATCCAGTGAGATGCTTCGAAACACTTCAAATCCATCGAGTTTGGTGGCCTGTTTAAAGCCCGGAATGGAGGAGTGCATCTCGCCATTGACGAACTTTGCTTCATAGAATTCTGGTTCAGCCCCTTCGAAAGCGGGTGCAAATTTAGCTTTCATGAAATCGCGTCCTTGCTCCACACTCTCAAAGGACGATGAGATCTCAGCACACTCCCCTTCGTTGATCGCGACGACAAAAAGGCCTTGATCGTAAATGTGAATAGACTTTCCAAAGGTTTCAGGAGCGGACATGGTTTCCCGTATCTGTTCATCGAGCCCCTCGAGTTTTCCGAGCTCCGCCAAGGTGCGATCGCGGTCAGATTGCCATGCCCCATTGAGACGGGATTGGCTGGGAAGATTGCATCCCATCGACGCAGAAATGGCCAGGATCAACAGACTGAAAAGAATTCGCATCTACTTGGTACCCCCTTGAGGTGAGCGTTCCACTTGGACGCTGCAAAGTGTTGACACAACATAGAGCACTGGCACGGCCAAGCCCATCTTAATCAAAGCCACATCCGGGCCTCTACGAAAGCAACCCGGTGGGCAAGCCGTCGATGGAAGTGGTGTTTTTCTCTTCCCTGTACTTGTCCAATTCTTCTTGCCCTTTTTTCTCAGCCCACTTATTCAGGGCCTCTCGTTCCCCTTGATACTCGTAGAAGGGAATGCTGTAGCCACAAGATTTCTGAATCGACTCAATGGAAAGTAAAATAATCTGTCGCGCACCCACGATGGGATCGAAGGCCTCCATGCGCTCCTCGAACTCGGCATCTCGCGGATGCAAGGTCCTCCCGGTCCCGTACAAGCGCAGTATCAACGGCGTACGGTCGAAGGAACAGAACATCAAAGTCAACCGGCCATTTTGCAGAACATGGGCCGCCGTCTCATTGCCGCTGCCCGTTACATCCAAATACCCGACTTCTCGTTCATTAAACACCCGCAGAGAATCCATGCCTTTGGGAGACAGGCTGATACGACCCTCTTGAGGTGCCGTGGCCACAAAGAAAAGATGCTGCGCCCGAATAAACTCACAAACGCTCTCATCCAACTCGTCGTGAAACGTTGCCATGCTTCAACCCTTTTCTTCAAATCTAACTTTTACTTTTGTTCCGCTTTTGACCGTCTGTATTTTGAACCGTGCGCAACTCGTGGTCAAAGATCTCGACTTTTTTCTCACGGTACAGACTGCCCACCGCTCGCTTGAAAGCTTTTTTACTGAGTCCCACAAGGCTCATGATTTCAGCGGGGTCGCTCTTATCTCCAAGGGGAAGCTTCCCTCCCGCTTTGGCAAGTGCTTCCAGAAGGACAGCGCGCGCATCTTTCACTGCCTGTGGTCCCCTTTTCCCAAGCGCCAGGTCCACCTTCCCATCCCCGCGTATGCGCTGAACATAGGCTGTGATCTTCTCTCCAAGAGCCGGCACCGGTGCATCAGGCTCCAAGTAAAGTAGCCCGGCAAAGGAATTCAAAACGACGACGCGCAACCCCAGATTGGTTTCCTGAAAAGGAAGCACCTCGACCTCCTGGCCTTCGGTCAAGCCCTTGGGTGGTGGCTCCAAGAACGGGTTTAACTTGCTCGATGCCACAGGGCGGTCGGTTCGTTCATCCAAATTGATGTAGACGGGGACTTTCTGGCCCGCGGAAACGCGTTCAAACTGTAGGCGGTAAGGAAGCAACAGATCCTTGTCCAAGCCCCAATCCAAGAAGGCGCCCACGTGCTCGACGCTTTTTACCGTGAGACAAGCAAAGTCCCCCACTTGGGCCAGCGGCATCTGCGTAGTGGCAATGGGGCGATCTTCTGAATCTGTGTAAACGAACACTTGCAGCATGTCGCCCATGGCGACATTGGGGGGGACGAACTTCGTCGGCAATAATACATCTTCGCCATCGGCATCGAGGATGAGTCCGAAGGACACCTCGCGCAGCACTTTCAGGCGGGATCGTTTTCCAATGGGTAACATTGCTTTCTCACTTCCATCGGGGAGAAGACAAAAAGAAAAACGGCGGCCCGAAAAGGGACCGCCGTTATTTCACTATTTTTTGAACAACCGACTCTTAGAGGGGCTGTACAACGCTGGCCTCGGGACCTCTGCGGCCCTCGCCAACCTCGAAGGACACTTTCTGACCTTCGGTCAACGATTTGAAACCATCGCCTGCAATATTCGAAAAGTGCACGAACAGGTCACTGGAACCATCGTCCGGGGTAATGAATCCATAACCTTTTTCGTCGCTAAACCATTTTACTGTACCACTTGCCATTATCTCTTCTCCTCCCCTGCCACTAAGCCCCAAAAAGGTCCGCATGGTAGAGGTATCTCTGTGTTTTTAATTGCTCGACCTAACGTTCTCCACCTTGGAGAGCCCCACCTCGAGGTACTCCACGGGCGGCACACACATTCGAGCAGGTACAAACTACACTATATGGCCCACACCCCCCAACCCCGATAGCGCTCCAATCATGTGGAAATTCCAAAGTTTTTTCAGATTTTGACCCCTTTTCAGCTCTCAAGACCCGAATCTGGACAAATAACCGATCAAATTTACCAACCTCGAACCAAAAAATGCCCCAAAGGGCGTCCCAGCGATCTCGGCCTTTCACTTTAGGCTCCTGCTGGAAATGACAGCACGGGACTCCCCGGCGTCCAGGGGTCGACTTTGATCATCACTTCTCTAAAGAGTTCGGAGTCCACAAACCTGTCCAGCCAAGTCCTCAGTCGCGGGTACGAGGCTTGATTAAACCAGTCCCGATCCACCTGCGCGAACTGCCGGACAAATGGAAAGATGGCTATGTCCGCCAGGCTTGCTCGCGGGCCCGACAAGTAGTTGGCGTCGGCCAGCCGATGGTCCAATTGGTTGAGAAACATCTCACCCTGTTCACGATGAGCCATGGCCGAGCGGTCCGGGTGTTGCTCTGGGTATTTGTAGCCATCGAGATTCTTTTTGAAGCATGAATCGTTTTCTTCGATGAGCTTTTTTGCCTCCTGCCGCCTCGCCTCATCGTCGAACAGGAGCCAGCCCTGGGGATCATTGATGGCCAGCGCCCAGTCCATCACCTCCAAGCTTTCCTCAATCACCTCACCCTGAGGCAATACCAACACCGGCACCGTGCCTTTGGGTGAGGCTGCCAAAAACTCTTGGGGCTTGTTCCGCAAAACGACCTCGCGCAAGGCGACGCGAACCTCACTGCTGGCAATGGCCATGCGAGCGCGAATAGCGTAGGGGCAACGACGAAAGGAATACAAGATGGGGAGCGCTGCTTCCCTTGCTTGTGCATTACCCATTAGAAAGAAGATCCCGGTTGTTGCAAGAAGGAAATCTCTTCTTGTGTGGAGGGTCGTTCTAAAATCTCATTTCGATGCGGGAAGCGACCAAAGCGTTCCACGATCTCACAATGCTTCTTCGCAAACTCAAGATTAAACGCAAAGGGTTCCCTCTGTTCCGCCGGCACATCATCCAACAATTTCCGATACAGGCGGACCGATTGGAGTTGATCTTCCAAGGATTCCGAATGCTCCAAGGGGAGATAACAAAAAACCCGCTCTATGGGGCGCAGGGAATCAAAGCTCCCCTCGGACAAACCTGCCTGACACCACTGGCGAGCGAGAGGATCAAAGGCAAAGGAACGAGGAGTTCCTCGATACACATTGCGGGTGAACTGGTCCACCAACAAAATCAATGCCAGCAATCCTCTGGGTTGCTCGCTCCACGCATCTAATTCGTGCGAGGCACTGGCCAATAGCGTGGACTCGAAGCGCTGTTTGATCTCGATGTCGGTCGCGTCATTTTTAGACCACCAAAATGCTGACTTTTCCCGTGCGACCAACAGATCATCGGATTCGCGGCCAAACCAAAACTCAAGAATGGATGCGCTGGTCTCCACGTCAGCACTCCTGATCCGGGGAGTCCACAGGGACCGATTTCGGTGACGCGAGCGCCAACAGGATCGCCGACACAGCGTCTTTGTGATGAATCAATAAGCAACGGGCAAGGCCGCCAGGCCCGAAGAACAACTCGCCCAAACCCATGGCATCGACATCCAAGCGGATGGCCAGGACACGGGGCCCGTGACGAAGCAGGCATCGCTCCACCTGGCGATAAAAACGTTCCGCACCATCATCGCTTAACAACAAGAGGCGCGATACGCGCTGCCCTCGCTCAACGCCACTTCTCTCATCCACCCGTTTCAGTCCGCGTTCTTCACTCTCTAATTTTCGTTCGGCGGAGTCGAGACCGCGCAACATATAGCCGGCGCTAAAAGAACTCATGAGTGCAGTAATCAAAGGGGCCTCGAAGGGTACACTGGGGATCTCCAGCTCCCCTTCGGCCCAGAGCCGCTGGACCCTGGCACTCAATATGCTTCGCAGCTGCGAAGCATGCGGATCGGCTTCTATGGATTTTGGTAAACGTAAATTTTGCATGGAGAACATTTTCGCTAGACCCGTTATCTTGCTAGAGCGTTGAATAGTATCACACACAAGAGTTTGGAGTGATCCCGGTTGCTGCCCGTGGGATCCGACTGAATCGGAACGAGGTGCCAAGCCTGACCCATTTATTTAGCAATCTGGGAATCCACTTTGAGACCTTTCTCATCGGTCTCATCATCCTTTGTTACTTCTTCGCCGTACTCAGCATCTTCCATGCCGTGATGCGCCCGCGCACCGCGCAAGGCACCATTGCCTGGGTCATCTCCTTGGTCACCTTTCCCTACCTCGCACTGCCTCTTTATTGGCTGTTCGGGCGATATAAGTTTCAGGGCTATCTCAAAGCGCTGCAAGGCAGTCCCTCGAAGGACTTCGAAGACGTTCTAGAACAAGTTAAAGAACACAACCAACCCCGGTACCACGCCCAGCTCGACGAGAAGCTTGGTAACCTTCACACGCTGGGGAAGCTCGTCAAAATGCCGTTCACCCAGGGGAATGGCGTGCAATTGCTCATCGACGGTGAGCAGATCATGTCCAGCATTTTCGCAGCCATCGAGGAGGCAGAATCCTACATCCTGTTTCAGTTCTTCATCATCAAAGATGATGCCTTGGGACGTGAAGTAAAAGACCGCTTGATTCAGAAAGCGAAAGATGATGTTTCCGTCTTTTTTCTATATGACGATGTCGGCAGTCATGCCCTGCCCAAGTCCTATTGTCGCGATCTTGAATTCGCCGGCATTCAAGTGACGGGCTTCAAAACCGCGCAAGGACACACCAATCGCTTCCAGGTCAATTTTCGCAACCATCGCAAGGTCGTCGTCGTCGATGGGAAAACAGCCTTTGTCGGCGGCCTGAATATCGGTGACGAATACATGGGCAAGCACTCCCGCTTGAGCCCGTGGCGAGACACCCATTTACGCCTTGAGGGTCCCTGCGTTCAATCCGTTCAATTCTCATTTTTGGAAGATTGGTATTGGGCCACGAAAATGGTCCCCATCCTTCTTTGGGAACCCAGCCTCTCTACCAGCGAAAACAAAGATGTTTTGGTTCTGGCCACGGGTCCGGCCGATGAATTCGAGACCGGTAGTTTGTTTTTCTCGCAAGCCATTCATTCCGCCCGGGAACGCATCTGGATCACAAGCCCCTATTTCGTGCCCGACATCGCAGTGATGGGCGCCCTGCAACTTGCCGCCATTCGCGGCGTCGATGTGCGTATCTTACTCCCCAAGAATTTTGACCAACTGCTGACCCATCTTTCGTCCTACGCCTTCGTGGACCTGGCCAGGCACGCCGGTGTTCATTTTCACCGCTATGAAGCGGGCTTCCTGCACGAGAAAGTCATGCTCATCGACGATCAGATCTCCTGTGTCGGTACAGCCAACTTCGACAACCGTTCCTTCAGGCTCAATTTTGAAATCTCGATTCTTGTGGTAGGACGCCAATTCGCCAAGCGTGTGGAAGAAATGTTAGAAGCCGATTTCGCCCGCAGCACAGAGGACACAAAGAGTTTGTCCGAGCGCAGCTTCTTCTTCCGTTTAGCGGTTCAATTGGCGCGCTTGTCTTCGCCGATTCAGTAATTAAGGCTGGGTTGGCGCAGAAATCAGGAACGTCTCAAAACAGCTAATGCCGAGAGTGACAAGAGCATGCAGACTTGCAAGATCAAGGAGGCGGGTTCGGGGACGAGGGTTGAAGGAACATCATTTTGACTCGAACCCACAACAGGCCACTCGCTCACCAGTTGCCCATTGGAATCCGCGTACACTTCTCCACCGCCTGGACCGACATCAAAGGTAAGGGTTCCAACATGCACAGGTCCTTCAATACCCTCTGGAACAATCGTTCCATTTGCACCCGTAAGCCGTGTAACAGGATCGATCGGAGCCGCGGTGGTTCCGTTGCCATTCACCCAATCTGTTATCCAAATGTCCACCGTCACGTCGACACCAAAGGCGAAGCCCATAATGCGGGTATACGGACTTGTATTCTCCAGGCAAAGCTCCAAAACGGACTCTTGATTTAAGGGGAGTTCAAAGACTTCTTCAGTGCAGAGAGTGTCGGAGGCAAGATAAAACTCAGCCGCTTGGGCCTGACTACTCAGCACAAGACACAGCGCAATCACTGTCAGCCCCAGCGAGGAGGCAACACGAATTTTTTGAATAAAACTACTCAACTTGACTTCCCAACCTTTCCTCTGGACCGCGCCAGTCCTTTTCTACATCAACGCCACATAGAGTAGTACCCACTTCTTGCCCAAAAGTGATTTCTAGTGTGTGACCATCTGGATCTCGCAAGAAGGCCCAGTAGCCAACGGGAGGTCCGTCCTGCGCTGGACCACTGTGAAGAACACCCTCTTCTCTAGCCGCAGCACATGCCGCATCGACTTCCCCCGGGGATCCATAGGCAACGCCTAGATGGGCCAAAGGGAGTAGTGGATGCTCCACACGGTCTACTTCGAGTAACACAATGACAAAGGGCCTCGTCTTATCGCTCACCCAGGCGACTTCCCTGCCACTCTCCGCACTCTTCCTGCGGTGCACCACTTCCATCCTGGCGTACCGTGTATAGAATCGGAGGCTCGTATCGAGATCAGTGACGGGCAGCGCAATGTGTGTAAGACCGACGTCTTCCATTGGACCTGCTTCTCTTATCTACCTTTTCAGACGAAAGACTATCACACTTACGAAGGCCCTCGAATGCGTCTGTTTCCAAGCAAGAGGAACTAACACCCCTTGGGGTCTATTAAAACAGGCTGGGATTCTCGGGGATTACCAACGGATCAAGGGTATTTAAAGCTTGGCCGCCTTGAGTTTCAGATTCTTTTTCCGGGCGGCCAAACGCTTCCGGCGGCGAGCCATAGCGAGACCGATCACCCCCCAGGAGACCAAGAGATTCGAGCTGGGCTCGGGCAAGAAGACGAGACCTGTCAGGTCGAAATCAACTCCAAAGATAGTGAACTCATCATAGAAGGCACCTTCGTAACTCACACCTGTACCATTTTTAATGTCTGATAAATTAGTTCCCAAAAGCAAGGCGCCTTCGAAGCTGGAGTCCTTGATAACGGATCCACTCAAGTCCACCCCACTCAGATCTGCCCCATCAAAGTTATTGTCTTGGATAATCGCGTTGGTCATTGTGGCGCCTGTGAAATCCGCATCTGCAAAATTATTGTCTCTCAAATGAGCTCGATTGAGATTGGTGTTACTCAAATCAGCCCCGGTAAAATCAGTGTTAAGCAAATGTGCACTACTGAGATCCGCCCCGGCCAGAACCGTCGCAATAAAGATCGCGTCTTCGATTTGTGAACGACTCAAGTTGGCATTACTCAAATCGGCTCTGGAGAAATTCGAACCCGTCATGTCAGCCTGTTGCAGGGAGGCACCAATCAAACTGGCGTCAGAGAAATCTGCGTCAATCAGATTTCCCTCATCCAGATTGGCTCCAGACAAGTCCGCCCACGAGAAGTCAGCGCGTTCCAAATCGGCTTTGAACAGGTTGGCATTGATCAGAATGGACCTCAGCAATAGGGAATCTGACAGGTTGGCATTGCTAAGATTGATGCCCGTCAGATTCTCGTCACTATGGTTTTCGTTGCTATGGTCTTCGCCTGAATGATCGGCGCCGGCGCCCAAGGGAGACGCGCGGCCCTGGGCGAACGGGATCATCATGATGGCCATGAGGGCTACCAGAATTCGAACCCAAGACTGATATCGATGTAGAACACCCATATGATGAGCCGACTCCAACAGTGTTCGAGACACTGCCATTTCCTAAAATTAGGACCCTCCCGTCTATTCTTAATCGGCATAGTTGCATATATGCTTTAGGCATTATCTCGCAGGTAATATTTAAGATTTGAGCTGCTCGCATGGACAAGCAATTGATGTGTAACACCGGGTTCAGCAAGCGATTTAGTGGATTGAAGACCTTAGTGCGCTGAACTTGCTGATAATGCGCACAAATTGAACCGGGCTTTTGCCAACGAACGTTCGAGCGAGAAAGCCCCCTCGCCTCTCGAATTTGACCGTTCTCAGCCGTCTTTCAACGGTCTTGGACCGAGTCCGTGCCGTCGTCTTGGAGTTCTGGGTCAACGAGATAGCGACGATAAATGATGAGCTGAGCAACGATAAAGAGAAGCATCAGAATCACATCGCCAAAGGTTTTGAAATTAACCCACACAATTTCGCTGAAGCGCTGAGCCACGAACACGTTGGCATAGGCCAGGAAGGCAAAGAAAGAAACCCAGCAAAGGTTCAATCGAGACCAGGACGCCTCAGGAAGTGCCAAGGCATTCCCCAACATGCGTTCCACCATGGGTTTCTCCCCCACGAATTGGCTTCCCAAAAATGCAATGGATAGGGATCCATAAATCAGGGTTGGTTTCGCTTTAATAAAATTGGGGTCATGGAGAATCAGCGTGGCGCCACCAAAAATGATGGCCACCACCAGCGTTAGCAGGTGCATCTTTTCAAAGCTTCCCTGTACCCAGCGATAACCCAGGGTTTGAAGGAAACACGCACCGATGAGAGCAGCTGTGGCGACATAAATATCAAAGCCAATATAGGCTCCGAAGAAAATGACCACCGGAAACAAATCAAATAGGAACTTCAACTCTCTTTCTCCAACTTGGCCAACATAGTTTTTGCGGCTCCCTTTAGCTGCTCACTATTGGGATGGGAATCATCGATGGAGGAAACCCATTTCCACTGTTCCATAGCGGCGCCAGCTTTCCCACAATGTTCAAGAGCCTGCGCGAAATAGACTCTGGCTTCGGTTTCGCCGAGCTCAAGCCCCATCTCAATGCCTTGGCCCAGCGCCTCGGCAGCTTCCTCCCATTCACCGGAATGGAGATAAACGGACCCTAAAGCAATTCGGTGCCGAGGATCTTCAGGGGCCAATTCCACCGCTATCTTCATCTCAGCTAGTGCTTCGGGAAACTTTCCCCCTTGCGCCAAGGCCGCCGCCAACCAACCGCGCGGATCGGCCGCATTGGGATCTAACTCCACCGCTCGCCGTAAATGCACCTCGGCTGCCTCCACATCAGGAGTTTCCTTCAGCAGGGCCTCCTGCCCCTTCTTGAATTCTTGTGCCGCTTCTTCTTCGCTCATGCTCAACCCTATGCCATTCGAGAGCCCTGGCCCTCAACGCGATTGTCTTTGCTTCATTCCTCTTCTCGGCTTCGCCGGACTTCTCTTAAATCAGCCTAAATGAATTTTAATTTGGAAATACAATACCGTGAGAACCCGTTCGTCAGGTCTTCACCCGCCGACAACGCGTCCCAGACTAGCAACTTGCCCACCGACTGCGAGAGATGGAACGCCATCACCAGGAACCCTCTTCAAGCAAAGCCTTGGCCAACGCTTCCTCTTCAGGGGTCAATTCACGGTAGCCTCGGGTGTAAGGCCAGCCATAAGACCATCGGTATTCGGTAAACCAATAGGGAGAACCGCCCGCCCGAACACCAGCCCACATCACATCCGCCAACATCTTGCTCTCCGCCTTCTCCACGCAGATCGCGAGTTCATCGTCGGCCTGTCGACGCTGCTCACTACTTCCACCGATCCAGTAGGCACGATCATGCTGAACACAACACCCCCTCCAACGCTCAGGCTCTTCCGGAGGGCCATCGGGAAAACTGCTGCAGCCATCTGTGCGAAACGGCTCAAGCTGGCCGGTGTAACTGCACCCCAGCAGGCTCACACCCATTAGCCACACAAGTACAGCGCCTCGCCATTTCAACTTCTGCATCACCAAGCTCAAGCTCCTTAAAACACCTGATTCTAAAATCTTTAATAATGTGGAGGCGGTGGCTCTTCGCCGGGGTCAACAGCACCCGGGTCAAGCCCTTCGATCACACGGCTGAGACTTTTCACTTTCAGTTGCAACTGATCGATTTGTTCTTGTTGCTTGATGACGACTTCATTCAATTCATCGAGCAATCGCCCCTGATATCCGATTCGATTTTCTACTTCCTCTAGACGTTCTTCCACTTCACAAATCCTCTTTTGACTTTTCCAAGTAACGCTTCGTGACCAAGAATGCCCCCATCCAAACCAAAGCGCTCGTTAGAATGGCCAGAGGCAAGGGCACGACCGCCCTCAAGGCCTCCGTCAAGTACCAAGCAATAGCAGTTGCAACAAAAAAGCCCATGAACGACGGCATTTCAGTTCGCCCCTCCTTCACCTCTCCCAGGCTACAAACGCCCGACACTATAGCCCGCCAGTCACCTGGCTTCCTGAACGTATCCAGTACACCACGCTGGCGAGAAGAAAGTACAGCCCCGCCAACTCAAACAAGAGACAAAGTACATAGAACCAGAGACGGCTCAAGAGGGGACCTGGTATGAGCGTCGAAATGGCCACGACGATCAAGAAACCGATGGAATAGAAAGTGTAGTAGTACCCCTGGGCAACCAAGCCCGATAGGAAAAACAAGCTGATGTTAATGGCGATTAGCAGGTTGTTCAGTCGAGAGAGATTTCCCCATACAATGGCCTTTTGATGCGAAAAACAGTTTGTTGAGGCCATGGCCACACCCATCAGGATCATAAAGATCCCGTCTAATCTAGATGCCGGGATCAGGCAGGCGTCACTGGGATGCTCCGGGTTGTAATAGACTTTTAACAACTAGTTCAATAACAACCTGTTTTTACTTATGTCCTTACCTAAACTTTCACCTTGCCTAGCCCGGGCTAGCAGAGCACCCCTCTCTTAAATGGAGAATATCGGATGGAAGAACTGCACGTCTCATACGCAATGGAAAATGCCGAAGCCCTGGAATCACTGATCTGGTTCAACAACCCGGCCCTCTTGAACCATTGGACGCTCCCTGTGTTGGAGTGCATTGTGATCACGGGCGCACTCTTGGGCTTGGTCCACGCGCTGCGCTGCTGGCGACGAGAGGGGCAACTCGCCAATCTCTACACCTGGCTCGCCTGTGTCTTCTACGGAATTTTCATCGAAATCATTACTTACAACACCGTCGATAATTTCTGGCACGGCGAGTTCAGCGTCATGCTTTATCACAACCGCCTGCCGCTCTACATCATGCTTTTATACCCGGCACTGATCTACACCACCCTGATCACCGTCAACTCATTACAATTAAATAAACTGCGCTGCGGACGAATCGTCGAGGCCCTGAGTGCTGGCTTCTTCATTCAAATGCTGTACGCACCCTTCGACAATATTGGACCTCGCTTTGATTGGTGGGTGTGGGATCTCCCCAATGTCTCCCTCTGGCCATTCTGGTCCAGCGTGCCCTCAACCAGCTATGGTTGGATTCTCGCAACCGGTGTTTCCATGTGCCTGGTTTCACGCTGGCTTCTCTGGGATCTCGGACCTCGAAAAAATTTCGGTCACGGCAAAATGCTTTTACTCGCCATCGGCGTAGGCCTCCTGGCCAACCTGGTCATGGTGCTCTTGCTCCTGCCATCAACGATCCTTTCCCAGGGTTTCCAACTCTACTTCCAAGCAGCTTCACTCATTGCCCTGTGCATGTTGACGGCGGGTTGGGTCTATCTTCTGGCAGCTAAAACCTATCCACCAAAACCCGAGCCCCTGGTCATGGCCTTCCCCCTTCTCTGGTGCACGTGGCATCTCGTCTTGTACGCCTATACCTACGCCGATTTGTTCTCGACACAAGGAAATGGCTTAACCATGGACGGCATGCCCGTAGGAAACTTTCTCATCGCAGTGCCGGCCATCGCTATCAGCATTCAGCTTTATATTTTTTCCTGGATAAAGAACAGGGAGGATCAACACTGAACACAAAAAGAGGCTGGCAGCATTGCTGCTACCAGCCTCTTCTAAACCATGAAACCCGGGTTCGCGCTAGACCAGCGGCATTTCCTTCAACTTCTTCAAAGGAAGAACCTTGACCTTTGTGGTTGCTGGTTTGGCGGCGATATCCATGAGCTCACCAGGACGGAAGGGATTGGGAACACCCTTGCGAGCCTTGCGAGCTGGTTTCTTCACCGTCTTGATTTTCAACAAACCGGGAAGCGTGAACTGCCCCACCGATCGCTTCTTCACATGCCGTTCAATTACGGTAGAGAGCTCATCAAAAACTGCCGAAACTTCTTTGCGTGACAGCCCCGTGTTATCAGAAATTTCAGCGAGAATTGCTGTTTTGGTCATAGCTTCCTTTACCGCAGACGCTTTTGTTGACATGTAGCCCCCTTCAAAAGTGATCGATCACATTGCCATCGATCTGTTGGTGATTGGTCGCGTTTAATCGATACCCCATGAATTTACAAATTGATATGCGTACCCCACACATGCTGTTCACAGGCCAGAGCGATTGGCCGTTAATCGGGATTGCACTTAACAACCTACCCGTATCGACGTCAGCTGTACACAAAAACCTTCACCTGGAATCACTTTTAATGCCTGTTTTTCAGGGGTCTTTTCGATGTCTCTCCGTGACTTGTTGGCGCCTCTCTCACTCGCTGGGTGGCCCCACCCAACTCAATTCACCGAGATCCCCATCCAAACACACGATGTCGCCGGTTTGGAATCGCTTGGTTCCCACACGCAGATTCACGACGGCCGGTAGGCCATATTCACGAGCGATCACAGCACCGTGCGAGACGGAGCTACCCACATCGGTCGCCAACCCCGCAATAAGGCTGAAATACGGGGTCCAACCGATATCGGTGATGGGAGCGATGAGAATCTCCCCGGGTTGCAAGGAGGCCGCCTCTTCCGGCGTGTGCGCCACGCGGCAAGGGGCCGTCACACGACCCGAGCTAACCGGGCGTCCAACCAGCGTGTTTTCATCCATTGACACAGGCTCGGGCTCAATAGGTTCCGGCTTACCCACCGAGATCAAGGGCATGCTAAGCCGATTTTGATATTGGAGTGCCCGACGCCGCTGCTCTGCTTTTTGCGCAAATTCCGGAGAGGGATCCGCCACAAAAGCCAAGAGTTCTTTGTGTCTGAAGAAGAAGACCAAATCTTCATCTGCCAAGTGGCCATCGGCCACCAGCAAGCGTCCCAGGTGACGGTAGGCTCGACCCAAGATACTGGTGACCAAGGCGACCATGGACTTGGTGCGCTCGCGCCTGCGAATGCCATTGTGAGCCTTGGGCAAAAGCCATCGCACAAAAGAACCGTATTTTCGGGGATCTACGGGCTCACTCCCCTCTGGTTTACTCGCTCGTCCGACAACGCGAGCCTGCAACGTGGCCTGCATGCTCTTGATCAAGGGGACGGGATTCTCGGACCAATCTTGCTCCCGAACACAGGTTTCGCGATAGGCGCGATGGCCGTGACGAGCCAGGAAATTCCGAAACGACGCACAGGCCTCCCCCGACCCTCGACTCGCCAACCAGGACAAGGCCTTTTCTGGCGACACGTTCTGGAATTCATCACCGGCATCGGGATGGGCGTAAATGGCATCCACAACCGCGTCGAGTTCTTCGACCATCAAGGCACTCTCAACGCCTTGTGCTCCCGCCAATAAGCGAGAGATCTCGCCCATTTGCTCCGTCGAGGGTTGCTTGCCCTTGGTAATGACCCCCTGCAACACCCCTCCAACAAAAGCCGAGGTGGTGGAAGAGCGCACGTGTACATCTTCCACCTCATGGCTCCAAGGCAAGGCCGCATCGATCTCGCGCATCATAGCCTGCGGCTTACTCAGGGTTTCGATACGGAAATTCTTTAATCGCTGATCAAACTCTTCGATGAGATCGTCGGCCCGCCACTGGTAGCGGAGAAACAACAGTGCACCGTATAAGCGACGCAGGATGTTCTTGGGGGGAAGACTCTTCAGTCCAGGCACGATATGCCCGCAGTAATTGATCCCCACCTCCTCGGCGGACATCCCCAACACATAGGGTGCCGCCACCAGGTTACCCGTCAGATTGATGAACAAGTGACCATAGAACTGCGCGAAACCAACCGGATGATCGGAATGTTCCTTTCGACCCCCCATCTCCACTTGCATTTGTTGAAAGGCGTAATCAATGCTTTCGAAAGTGATGTCCACGGTTAAGGGGCAAACCGCACCTGGCATCATCTCGGAGATATTGCCTGTGGTAATGACATCAGCGGGGTCCATTAGCGTATCCAGCTCGTTTAAATCCGACGGCAAGGTGGTAATGGGGCGGGCCTGCAACCAATACAGGTCACCTGCCTCATCTAAAGCCCACTCCAGATCCAAGGGCTGTCCAAACTTCGCTTCTGCGTTGCGCGCTTGGCGGGTGAGTTCATCCACTTCATCCGCAGCCAACACAGGGGCCGATCCCACGACCTCTTGCTTGCGAACGGCTCCGGTCAGATCCAGTTCGAAATGGTCGGACGTCACTGCTCCGCTCACCAGGTCCTCGCCCAAACCCGCAACGGCGTCGATGACCAGTCGATCTCTGCGACCACTCACCGGATCCGCGGTAAAACAAACGCCTGCACAGCGGGGGCGTATCATGCGCTGCACCACCACGCTCATCTCCAGCGCCGTTTCCTCATGCTGGTGGTCTCGGTAAGCCACGGCACGCTGGTTCTGTAAGGACTGCAAGCAACGCACGATGGCGTCGCGTACGCTGGCGATGCCCTCCACATTCAAAACCGTCTCATACTGCCCCGCAAAGGAGGACTCTTCCCCGTCTTCACCCATGGCCGAGGAGCGAACAGCAACTCGCCCACCACCCAGGCGCTGATAGGATTCTTCGAGCCCTGCGGGCAGGGGGTCGCCTGGCTGAACTCCGGTGAGGACAAAGGCTGCCGGAACCTCAAAGCCCAAGCGCAGCAACTCGGCCAAGCCGGTGGCCTTTCCTCCGACAAGCTGGTCCGTGATCTCTTCCAAAAAAAGAATCTGCACGTCGCGTGGCCGTGGGCAGGAGTCCGCGTCTGCTGTCTTCTCGATTTCGTCTTGACTCATAAGGCTATCTTTACAGTACCAAGGGGGGAGAGAGGCTTGCTTTTTTCACTATACGATCGTATTGTGAGTCGTGCAAGTATTGATTCTATTTTAGTATTTACGGATTTAACCCAGGTTGAAAAAGCGTGAATAGGACCCAGACCGAACCCGTTAATTTGCGCGAGAAACAAAAAGAGGAGACCAGATATCGCATTCTGGAATCCGCTGCGGGTGTCTTTGCCGAACTCGGTTTCGATGCCGCCTCCTTTGCCTCCATCGCCGAGCGCGCCGAAGTCAAAAAAGCGTTGGTGCAATATCATTTCACCACCAAAGAGGAACTCTGGAAGTCAGCCATCACTCACACCTGGGAACAACGTCGAGCCGCCCTCCCCGTCTACTTCTCATCCATTCGCCGTGTCGAAACCAGCGAAGACCTGCACAAGCTGTTCAAGGCCATCATGCGCTTTTCCATGGATCATCCCGCCTGGGTCGGCATCATGTTCCGCGAATCCTCACAACCCTCAGAGCGGCTCAACTGGCTAGTCGATAACTATATTCGCCACGACTACGAGCAGGGACTGCTCTTCGCACAAGAAGCCCAGGAGCAGGGCTTGCTGCCCCAATTGCCCGCGCTGGAACTCATGCATCTCATCTCCGGGTGCTTGACCTATGCACTCAACGTGGCCCCCCTCACCGCGCGGGCGCTGGGAATCGACTCCCGCTCCGATGAGTATCTGGATGGACACGTAAATGCGCTGGTGTCGCTACTTACAGGCAGAACCGCGACGAAGTAAATCAGTTTTTCGCTAAGCTAAAACACGTGATCTTAATCTCAAGCGGAAATCCCATGACGAAACGCCATGTGCGCCGGCCCCAACACAAACGGGTCCTCATCTCAGCGCCGCCCATGGTCTACGCCTGCTTGCTGCTTGTCCTTTGCCCTCTGCTCTCGACCGCGGCAAATGCAGCGGAGGACACCAAGGAGACCCTCTCCAAACAAGAGAAAGCGCGTAAGGGACATGTCTTCACCGACGAAGATTTGGTTTTCGATACCGTTTACATGCACGAACCCGGCGCGGCGCCCAAACCTGCTCACCACCCGATTTCTCTGACGGCTACATTTTCCAGGGACAATCCCAGTCGGCGTTTTTCGGCTTTCTATGAGCCAGCGCAAGTTTCACTGGAGACACCCGCATCCGGCTATCCACTTCCCATTGACGAGGATGAGATCGTCAATCTCAATCTGATTCTAGACCAGACCAGCATCAACTATTACGGACGCAAGACATTGCTCGAACAAGGCTTCCTCTCGGTCAATTCTGGCGATCACGATGATTTCGTCGAGGCCTACGAGAGCATTGCAAAACGCAGATTACCCCTCTTTATAACCAGCGACTCCGTGCTGCATCTCTACCAACTTCACTTCTCGGCAAGCATGGACAACATCGAAAAATTCACCTTGGCGACAGATCTCGAAAACTTGACTCGCGCCTTCGTCAAAGAATTCAATCAAAATCTTTCTGATATTTTTTCTGCGCAATTGAATCTTGCGGCGCCGCCCCCTACGGATCCCGATTCAAGTGACGAAGAGGCAGTCCAACAAAACTATGAGCGCCAGAAGGCAGACCTGGCGTTTCAGGAAGAACTCTACGGAACGGGTCTTGCCTATTTCAGCGTGGCTCTCGCACTCACGGATCCCAAGGCAAAGATTCATCCTCATGTTGCAGACCGGGTTCGACAAGAAATCGCACTCATCCACAGCCATCCAGGGAAACAGTTCAGTCCCGTGTTGGGATCAGAGATTGACTACCGACTTTTCAAGCCCGAGGGAGACTCCAAAGCCAATCCTCGTATCCAGGCCTACCACAGTGCGCTGGCTTGGTATCGAAACATGCCGCTCTCTATTGCGCCCCCCCTCACACCTCCTGAACCCACTTCTGATTCGGAACCAAATCAAACCTCCCGACTTCAGCCCATTCTCGCTGCGACCATCGTAGGACTTCTTGGGGAAATGGAATTTCAATCCAGTGTCATGCTGCAGGGTGAACCTTCTCAGGAGAAAATGAAGGGGCCTGAAATTTGGGAACGGATGCTTTCTATCTATGGGTTTTTTGAAGGGGCCTCTCTAGAACTGGCACCCAACCATTTCATAACGGCGTTGCGCAGCGTATTTCCAAAGCGAACTTTTGACCCCCTGCTTCTCAATGATGAAGAAACTTTTCAGACATTCATGCAAGAACTCCATTCGTCAAGCCCTGCCCCGACCCATGATTCCGGGGCAAAGGCATTCTACCTCTTTGGCGCCTCCTCTTTGCCCGAGGAAGAAATTTTTCGCGCCCTGACTCATCCCGCAGTCAAGCCACGGCCGCGAATTCGTTCTTTCACCACGTTCTATGCCGAAGACAACAACTCTTACCTGCGTGCCTTCCCCCGCGGCCTCGATCTCGTGTCGGCTCTGGGCATTCCACGTGCAGCAGAGATCCTCGAATTAGAAAACGATACCCGCTACCCCAACTACCCACGTCAAATCGCAACTCAACAGGATCGAATCGCAAGCTTCTCGACTCAAGATTGGCATCGGGATCGATACTGGTCCTGGTTGTACATGCTGAAGATCCTCATGCGAACTCAGCCACCAACAAGCCAAAGAGATCTTTGGCCCGGCTTCATGACATCGAGTGCCTGGCCGGACCGGCAGATACATACTGCCCTTGCTTCTTGGGTTGCCATGCACCAGGCGCCGGCCCTGCTTACCCAAAGTGATTACAGTGAAGAGTTTGAAGCCGACGCGCCTACAACAAAAGCTCAGTCGCCAGATACTCAAGATCTGGTTCGACGCAGTGCGTATCAGGTTGAAAAACGACAAGCCGAGAGAGAACGAGAAGAGTTGACTGCTGGCTACGTCGACCCTGCCCCTCATGTTTATGCAGAATTAGCAGCCCTTACCCGTATGATTCAAAAAGGCATGATGACCTTCGGCACGCTGGACAAAAATTCGGAACGCAGGTTGTCGGATCTAGAATCTCTTTTGATTCGGCTTCAAGAAATAGCCCAAGATGAAATCACCGGTCAGAAATCAAGCGATGACGATGTTGCTTTTCTTCACTCCTTTGCCGAGAATTTTTCCTTTGCCGTGGGAGCAACCGATCCATCTTCCCGAACGACCATCGCTCTGACTCACCTGCCCACAGCGCCACCGAGCACGGAAGTTTTGCACGAAGCCAGCGGCTTATTGCGCATGATACTCGTCGTCTACAAGCACCCCGGCGGCCAGCTGGCGATAGGCGTGGGCCCGATCTCATCCTATTACGAATTCAAACGTGCACCCGAAAACAAACTGAGCGGTGCGAAGTGGAGAAAAATGGTCGAGCGAGGCAAGCAATTCGACCCACCTGAGTGGACGGAATCATTTCTCCAGTAGGAGATCGAGGCGCACACTCCTAGGTAAGAAGGTGCTCGGTTTTCATATCGCGAAAGTTATTCAGCCGACCGCGTTCAATATCTTCAGCCAACCTTCCAATCACTTTCTGGAGTTGTGGAAGATCAAAACCAATTTCAGCTTTGGACAGACCGAGCGTGTGCTCAGCACCTCGCAACATACTCATGGCCCCAAACACGTTTCCCGTTTCAAAGTGGTGCATTCCCGTGGCTGAAACAATGATTCCCTCCAACACCACTTCGACATCCTCGGTCTCGATACCTTCCTGCGCACCAATCCATCGGGATTCGAAAAGTTCCAAGATCTCAAAAAATAAGCGCGCGTTCCAAAGAGGAACAAAGCATTCCACAGGCTTGCCGATAGAACCGACTTTTTCGATTTGCTCAAAGGCTGTGATAAAGCGAAAGGCACGATCGCGCATGATCGGCGTATACTCGGCAACATCCGGCAACAAAGCAGTCTTGGAGTAGAGCTGTCGACCCTCGCCTTCCGTCGGTCTCCAACCGAGCAAATACGCATCCACCTCACCGCTAACTGCCCAAGATGCAAAAGACTTCAATCGCCTTCCAGCCTCCGGATTTCCTCCGATGGCGGAACGCAACAATTCGGACATGGAGGCGCGAACCAGTTTGTAGGAATGCATGCGAACTACCTTTGCTGCAACAGAAGCTGCAATGGAAAATGTGCGGCTAGAGTATCACCTCTCCCAAACATCTCCAACCGAGCTATAGACCCCCAGCCTCAGTGGTGGCTCGAATCCAGAGAACCGCTCGTGGCTTCTCACTCCACCCGAACCTCGCAAAAACTGGCCAGCCATTGTAGTTCCGAGAGCGGGCTGCCGATACCAGAACTTGGATTCAGCAAAGGACGGAGAATTGGGAAAATCTAAAAATGTAAGCGTCATCTTCCTCACCCTATTCGGTGGCATTTTCGCCATTGCTGGGATCAGTGCGGGCATGACACTTCTCCCCAAGGCCCTTCGCTCCGGAAGCACAGAAGAACTAGCCGTTGCAATCATCTTGCCCGTGGTCTTCAGTCTGGCAGGATTTGGCATCATCGGGTTGGGCCTGTACAGCAAACGCAGGGCCAACGAAAAAGAGCAGCTGAAGAATCGCCACCCCAATGAACCCTGGATGTGGAAACGTGAATGGGCGAAGCGGCGCATCTCAGGTGGCGGGAAGACGATGGTTGTTTTTTCCTGGGGCTTCGCATTGTTCTGGAACGCCATTGGCACCCCACCTATTTTGTTTAATCTTCCTTCCGATCTTTCCAGGGTCAAACCAGAGTTCTTTGCCATGGCACTCTTTCCCTTCATAGGGTTCTGCCTGCTGCTATGGGCCATTCACAGCACTATTGCCTGGCGAAAATTCGGCATCGCTTTTTTCGAACCTCAGCCCTTACCCGGTGTCATCGGAGGCAAGTGCAAGGGGCGGATTCACACCAGCGTCTACATAAAACCAGAAGAAGACATCACTCTTCGCCTGCATTGCGTGAATCGAGTGACGACCAGCAGCGGGAGCGATGGCAGCTCTACCCAGGAATCCATTTTATGGGAATCCGAGAAAACGGTTTCGACCCATCAATTACAAATGGGGCCCAAAGGAAGTTCTATTCCCGTGGAGTTCACCATCCCAATGAAGTGCCGGCAAACCAATGAGGACAATCCCCGCAACACGATCCTCTGGCGACTCACGGTCGAGGCCGCTGTCCCCGGTGTCGACTTTTCCAAGACCTTCGAAATTCCGGTCTTTGTTACCGACGCAAGCTCCCCCGACGTTGAAGCCGATGAGGAAGGCGTGGATGAAATTCGTTCGATGATTTTAGATCCTTCCAGGCTGCTTTCTACACTTCCCAAATCCAAGGTACAGATTGAGAATCACCCGGACGGCCAGCTCCAACTCTGGTTCGGTCCAGCACGAAACAAGGGCGCCGCTACCTTCATACTGCTCTTTACAATCATTTGGACCGGTGTCGTCGTGTTTCTGTACCAATCCGATGCCCCTCTTTTCATGGCCTTCCTCTTTGGCTTTTTCGACCTGATTCTGTTGTTCATCCTCACTGCGTTGTGGCTCGGAACATCAAGGGTCGGAATCCAGCCGGGGGAAATCACGCTGAAGCGCGGATTACTGGGCGGCGGGAAGCTGCGTACTTTTCACACGATTGAAGTGTCGAAGATCGAAGAATGCATCGGAATGCAGTCTGGAAACAAAGTCTTCTATGGCATCGAACTGCATTTACAAAGTGGGAAGAAACTCAAGCTGGGCAGTGGCATCCCTGACAAGGGAGAAGTTATTGCGCTGATTCAAGCCATCGAACACGCTTTCGCAAGCCGTTAAGAGCGCAATGAAATCAAGGAGAGCCACGCAGCAATGAGAACCAACCCCCCGATGGGAGTGATGGCACCCAGTCCTCTTACGCCAGTTAATACCAACAAGTAGAGGGAACCCGAAAAAAGCAAGATGCCGATGGAGAACAAACTGGCCGGCAACCCGACGGCGCGCTCAGTCGCCTGTGCATAGAAAGCGAGAGCGAGCAAAGCAAAGCTGTGGACCAGATGGTAAAGGGCTCCGGTCTTCCAGGTTTCCAACAACTCGGGGCTGACACGCGCCTTAAGCCCGTGCGCACCAAAGGCGCCAGCCGCCACTGCCGAGGCACCAAAGACTGCCGCTAAAACCAACCAATTCATGATCCGCTCCAATGTGACGGCCCTCCCAGCCTGAAAAAAATCAAACACATGCCTCTAAACATGCATTTAAAGCAGTGCTTTGATGTCTTCGGGAGGGCGGCCAACGACGGCCTTCTCTCCACGAATCACAATAGGCCTTTCCATGAGTGCGGGCTGCTGGACCATGGCATCGATCAACTTTCCTTCTGCCAACTCCGCGCTGAGCCCGGCCTCTTTAAATCCCGCGTCTTTGCTGCGCATCCACTCATGCACCGGTCTACCGAGCTTGGTTTTCAACTCCATGAGTTCTTTCTTTGAAAGCGGCTCATCCAAGTACTTTCGCTCGACGTAATTCAATCCGGCCTGCTCCAAGATCTCCTTGGCTTGTCGACTCTTGGAACAACGAGGGTTATGCAATAAAACAATCTCAGCAGCGCTCATTTTCTCTCCTTCACCTTTTGCGCTCACAAACGACCATCACCACGCTCACCTTTCAACGCTTCAGAAAACGCCTCAAGACGGCGTAACGAAAAGAATCTCCTGCCGAATAACTTCTCTTGCACAGCCGGGTGGAGTACAGGCAGAGCTCCCAACACAGCAATGATAGCGCCCGCCAACACCATCACCCACGGTTCCATCTCAACAATGGTGGCCCCCAAGAAGGCATAACAGCCTGATCGAATCGGTGCCGTCAAAAGGATGGCAATGAAGAATTTTTTGAATTCAATCGTCGACATTCCGGCAGCGGTTTGAACCAACCCCATAGAGCCCGCGGGATGAGCGACGCAGGCTCCGACAATCCATGGCCCCGCAGTTTCAATCTGATCTTTGTATTTATCTAATTTGTGACCGAAAAATCGATTCACCAGATCGCGACCACCATACCGACCCACATAAAAATGAAAGAGGCTCGATAACAAGATCCCGATGAACCCCAGCAGAGTTCCCTGCACGGCACCAAAGACCAGCCCGCCGACGGTCAATACCAACCCGGAGGAAAGTAAAAGGAAGTAGCGAAAGGTGACCATCAGAATGAAAGCCAATGGCGCAATCCAGCCCAAGCGCATCACCGCAGCGCGCAGCGACTGCAAGGAGGCTTGGATCTCTGCCAGGGAGCCCATACTCGTCTGGAAGTCGAGTTCACTTCGCAGTTGAAGGCCTGCGTAGAGAAGCACCGCCAATACGACGGTGACGATCAGGAGAGGGATAGTACGTTTCATGTCGATAAATTACTCAGTTCGCCCGGCACCCGCTAAGCAAGGGAGTGAAGGGGATTCAGGATCGCCCGTGCGTAGGAACAACCAGCACCGGAACAGCTATCTTATGTAGCACGCCTTCACTGGTGCTGCCTACGAGAAGCTTCTTGACCGCCCCCTTGCCGCACAGGCATGGATTTTCAATCCTTGCCCGATGACTTGAACAAGCAGTTCTTTCCATAGGCGGTTGCCTCGTTGGTTGACCAGTCGCCCTTGGGTTTTTCTTTCATCTTCTCACACCAAGCCTCGCTGCCCACCTCGGGAGCACATGCGAGAAGCAGCAAGCCTAGAACTCCTACCAAACAAAACCTCTTTAACATCAACCTCTTCCTTTCCAATATCGGGGCCCCGGTCCGCGCTCAAAGCGTTGAGCCCTCTCCAGTGCGCGCAGCACCTCGCAATGCGCAGCATCGAATAAAACCCCTAGAGATAACGTCAGAATAGGCACTTTGCGGCCTTAAGTCATTTAAGGGGCTCAGCCTTAGCGCGGGGCTAGCCGATAACATCTCATCACTGTTTTTGGATGGGTTGGCATCTCCAGTGAATGATGACCAACCGGAGTAGCAATGCCGATCATTCTAGGTCTCGGTGAGATGGGAATAATCAATCAGGACTCGGAGGAGTTAAAAACCTTCGCGCTGGGTTCCTGTATTGGGCTCGTTCTCTTTGACCGCAAGAATAAGATCGCGGGCATGGCCCACATTGTCTTACCCGATTCCAACATCCGCCCGGATCGAGCTCAGAAAGATCCCGGGCGTTTTGCAGACACCGCTATTCCCGCCCTCATCGCGGCGATGCAAGCCAAGGGCGCCGACGGAAAACTCGTTGCCAAACTTTTTGGCGGAGCCTTGATCTACAAAGCCAATGACACTTATCAAGTCGGCAAACGCAATGCCTTGACCGTGAAGAAGCTGCTCTGGAAAAACCGTATCCCTGCTCTGGCCGAAGAAATTGGCGGCAGTATTGGCCGCACGATTTCTGTCGGTTTGAATGGTGAAGTCCGGGTGTCCACACCCGGCATGGAGGACCGTGTCCTATGACTCAACATATTCTCATCGTCGATGACTCAAAAGTGTCAAGAGTCATCATTCAACGCTGCCTCGAGATGATCGTGTCCGCTGAATCCACGTATACCGAGGCCGCCAACGGTAAAGAAGCCCTGGCTGAGTTGAATGATCACGACTTCGACATCGTCATCGCCGACATCAACATGCCCGAAATGGATGGCAAGTCTCTACTCAAGTGGATTCGCGCCAGCGATAAACTCAAGAACATTCCAGTCGTGTTCGTAACCAGTACAGACAACCCAGCCCAGGTTGAGGAACTCAAGACCCTGGGCGCCAATGCCGTACTGGCCAAACCCATCACCGCAGCGATCCTGGAACCTGTCATGGAGAGAATCCTCGCGCAGTGACCGCGAACAAGGGGAAGAACGTGCCAGAGAAACAGACGAGCATCATTCCGAATATACAAGCCTACCGGAATATCATCGTGCAGGTGATCCAGTCTTCCCTCGAAGAAATTGGTTTCATGGAAATCTTACCTGTTCAAGAGCAGAGCCCTTACGACGAGAGCATTGATCGCTATCGAGCGGACATCCTTATTGAGGATCCTCATGCAGGCGAGATCCAACTCATCATGCCTCGGACTGTCTTGGAGATCATCGCTGAGAACGTTTACACCATGGAGAAACAAGAACTTTCAGATGAGACTTTAAACGACATCATATCGGAGATGATCAACATCATTGCCGGTAGTCTCATGCGACTCTGGACCCCGCCCTCTCAAGTTTTTCATCTCGGCCTTCCCTCCGTGGGTCAGGAAGCCTTCCTGCAAGTCGATATCAGCAAGGACAGTTTGGAATTCGACATGGAGGGAAGCCCCTTCTGGTTGGTCATGCGGGGTGAGGTATTCATGGAACCCCCAGCTGGAAACTAAGCGACTCAGCCTCCTCCATCTTTCGGTTCACCCCAAACACGCTTCAAGTAGCCATCGCGTCCTGAGCCATGGCGGTAGTACTTGTAGCGAATGGGATTCTTTTTGTAGTAGTCCTGGTGATAATCTTCGGCCGGGTAGAACCTACCGGCGGAGACAATCTCCGTCACAATGGGACCCTCAAAGCTACCCGAGCGATCCATTTTCACTTTGGAAACTTTCGCAGCTTCTTCCTGCTCCACAGTGTGAGTAAAAATTCCAGAACGATATTGGCTTCCAATGTCGGCAAACTGCTGATCTTTGGTCGTCGGATCGATATTGCGCCAGAAGATGTCTAGCAACTGCTCGTAGCTCACTTTACTGGGGTCGTAAGTCACCCGAACCACTTCTGCGTGACCTGTCTCACCTGCCGAAACTTGCTCGTAGGTGGGGCTGTCAATCATCCCACCCATGTAACCAGAAATTACTGAAGACACACCATCCAATTTTTCGAAAGGAGGTTCCATACACCAGAAACAACCGCCCGCGAAAGTTGCAATGACCTCCGTCGATGCCTTGGCCCTGCCCTCGGCAGATCCCTGTGCCTCTTCATTAAAGCTCACGAGATACTCGCCGTATCCCGCAGCTTCTAAATCCTCTACGGGAATGAATCGCAGCGAAGCAGAGTTAATGCAGTAGCGCAGGCCGGTGGGTTCGGGACCATCTTCAAAGACGTGCCCCAGGTGGGAGTCCGCCGTTTGGCTCCGCACCTCGACACGCGGCATGCCGAAGGACCGATCCGCTACGTTTACGATACGCTCTTTTTTCACAGGTTGCGTGAAGCTCGGCCAGCCCGTTCCGGAATCAAACTTATCCTCGGAACTAAACAGGGGCTCGCCGGAAACAATATCCACATAGAGACCCGCTCGTTTCTCGTCCCAAAATTCATTTTGGAAGGGCTGCTCAGTACCCTCTTCTTGAGTGACTTTGTATTGAAGAGGCGTCAATTGCTCACGCAGTTCTTCGTCGCGTTTGTCACTCGCTTCATCCGACATAAACTTCTCCTTCCAAGAACTCCCCGCATTGGCATCCTGCCCCTGGCATCCGAACAGGAAGATCAGCAGAGCCACGAGAAAAGGATAGAGTAAGACCTCTGGTCTCGCCCTCACAGCACAGCGAGAATCTTGCAATGGGTTCTGACTTCCAAACACTCCGACAACTCCTTCGATGACATTCTCTCATCTCTGATGTCGATAGACGGATAAAGTTACGCGAGGATCGGGCCAAGCTGGCTTTTGATCTTGTCCGCGACGCGAAAGGCATTGGCGTAAATGGTCCAGGTGTAGGGGACACTTCCCCCGGTGGGCATAAAGCTGCCGTCAGAAACAAACAAGTTCTCCGCTTCATGGGCGCGGCAATCGGGGTCGAGCACCGAATGCGCAGGGTCGTTTCCAAACCGACAGCCGCCTGCCTGCAAGTTTGCAGGGGGAGATCCCGAGGCAAAGGACAACACCTCCCGGGCTCCCATTTTTTCCAGCACCTCAGCCCCTTTGGCCGCTAAATACCAGCCTATTTGGAGATTGTGCATGTGAAACCCTGCGCGCACTCGGGCTACAGGGGATCCCCATTTGTCTTTGACCACAGGATCCAAGCCCACAAAACTATTGTCGTGGGGAACCCAATCGCAAAAGGCTTCTACCTTGACATAAGCGGATTCAGAAAAATGAGTCTCGAGTTGGCGTTTCAAGGGTTTGCCCCAGACAAAGCCTTGGCGGCTCTCCACCTGGCGCGTGGCCCGAGCAATGGGCGCTGGGGACCTGTGAATGAAATCCAGCGTCCCCCCTTTCACCGGCTCTCCAAAAACAGGGTCATCGATGACGTACCAACTCTGCAGCGATCGATTGATAAAAGGACCTATTTGTCGATAGGAAGGTGCCTGTTCTGCATCCATCTCGGCATAGGGAAGACTGCCGGAAGCCGCTCCCCCGCCAGAAAACAATAAGTTCCGACCCACTTGCCCACTGCCGTTGGCCAACCCCTGGCGGTGGCGAGGGCCCGTGGAACGCAATAACAGGCGCGCGCTTTCAATGGCCTGACAAGCCACGGCAAAAACACGCGCTCGCACATGCACTTCCTTTCCCGTTTGGTCGAAGTACGTAGCCTGCGTGACTCGCCCTTTGGCATCACTCGTCAAATGTGAAACCATGGCGTGCGGGCGGATAACACAATTCCCTGTCGCCACCGCACGTCCCAACAGCGCAGCCCGCGAACTTCCTTTCGCACCTGTGGCACATCCATAACTTCCACAATAGCCGCTGTAGCTACACCCTCCCCGCTCGGCATGAGGCTGGCTCAAAATGGCTCTGGGCGTGGGAATCGAATGCACTCCCATCTTTTCACAAGCCACATCGATCCGTTTGGCAATGGGATGTTCGTTCGTGGGAGGAAAAGGGAAAGCGGCCGTACTTCTCGGCTCAGCGCCGGGGTGAGACACGACTCGACCGGAAACACCCACCTCCTGCTCCACTTTTGTGTAATAGGGCTCTAAATCTTCATAGGAAATGGGCCAATCAACAATGTTGGCTCCGGGCAAGTTTCCGAAGCTGCTCTTCAGGCGAAAATCGACGGGTTTCAAGCGGTGAAAATACCCGCTCATAAAATTGCTCGACCCCCCGACGCAGTTTCCATTCCAAAAATTTATGCCCGCTTCCCGCGTCGAACGTGCTTCCCACTTGTCGTTGACATCCTGCCTTTCCACCATTTGGGGTTCTTCCCTCAGATCTGGCTTGTACTCACTGCGGCGACAGCAGGCGATCTCATCCTTGAAAAAGTCTTTATCTTGAAACCAAGGTCCCTTTTCAAGCACGACGACTGAATAGCCCGCTTGCGCCAGAGAAAACGCGACGGGGCCACCCCCTGCACCACTTCCAATCACACAAACGTCAAATTCATCTCTGAGCACTGAGCTCTCCTACAATCGTCGCGCGCTGCATGCCCTTATTTAAGAGAGTCGCGAGAGTTCCGAGGCGGCAATGGAAATCCAGGCGTGATCCCCAGCCACTTCCAGCCCATTCCGTCAGGATTTCCACCGCGACTGGGGTCTCCCAATAAGGCCTCCAGCAGGAAGTCCAACATCTCTCCCAACCAGCGCTCTCCCAACAGGGTTTTCTCGAAATCGCGTAATAGCGTTTCTTGTTCTGAGGACGACAAATCAGGAAAGCGGCGCTGGAAACGCTTGAGGCAGCGTTCCTCCAGAGCAGTAACGCCTTCTTGCAAAAGCCGGGTGTCTTCGGGATCCAGCTTGGGATCCCGCAACACCAACTTCAGGTAGCCCATCGCCTGCACATCGCGTGCGCCAGGTCGAAAGGGCTGATCCTTTGTGGCCGGTTCCGATGGCAGCAGGTGATCCAGCACCGCGGCCAAAGCCTCCCACTGCCCTGCCGAGATTCCCATCTCTTCCGAGGCCAATTGCAATTGCAGATCGCGGGCAGCCGCCTCCAGGGCCGATAGGGAACTCGCCCCCAACACCAGCCCCTGCAGGCTTCGCGCCAGAAAACGTCTTCGCTTCATCGGCTTATCTAGATTGTTCACAGTGTTTTCCAGCCTTCCCTCGCTGCAATCCCTCGTCAGATGATCACAAGGCAATAGAGGTTTCACTCCAGCGAAATTTTCAAAACTTGTGTAACAACGCTCCCATTGAGGCATCAAGAAGATAGGCCGGAAAGTCTGGACTAGTCAGTCCGAGATTGGACCTGTAGCCTACACGTCACTTGGGTCAAGCGCTGAGCCGCTGGGGCACAGCATCGAATAACTAATGTCGGGAATAACCAAAGTCAGGAGTTGACATAATGAGCAATAAGAAAATAGGCGTTTCTTCGTTTCTCGCACTCGCATGTGGTGCACTCATGTTTGCGGGGACCGCCCAGGCTGTCCCCAAACAACCAAAGACCTGGGAAAAATGTACGGGCGTTTCCAAAGCGGGCATGAACGACTGCGGTGCTGTAGACGGCAGCCACAAATGTTCGGGACAGGCGACAAAAGACAATGACCCCAACGAGTGGGTTTATGTACCCAAGGGCACTTGCGAAAAATTGGGTGGAGAAGTCATTGGCGAGAAGCCTGCCAAGAGCTAGAAATTGTTCGTCCCCTTTCTCGCTAGAGCAAATTTTCGGCTCGAGCGAGGAAGGGGTTCTTATTCTCAGTCCTCATCGCTTGGGGACCGACGCTTTCGATCGCGTTTTTTGGCAGACTGCACCCGCTTACTCTTCAAGCGCTTCTCACGTGCGGAACGCGAAACTTTTGTGGGGCGACGTGCTCGCCGTCCCTGTGCCACTTCCAACAACATTTGTCGCAATTTTTCCAAGCAGTCGGCATGATTCCGCTCACGATCTCGATAGCGCTGGCTCGAAAGAACCAAGACGCCATCATTCGTAATACGGCGCTTGAAATGCGCGTAGAAACGCGCGCGAACCTCATCCGGTAGATGCGGTGAATTCATCACATCCCAGCGCAGGATCACCTTCGTATTCACCTTGTTTACATTCTGGCCACCCGGGCCACCGCTACGAGCATACTGATAGCTAAACTCGCGCAGCGGAATCCCTAATTGTGGCGTTACAACCAGCATTGAATCCTCCGAAACGACCCACCCGTTACAACTTGAGCTGAGTTCACCTTGGCCCCTTTTTCAAGAATGCAGTCGAGACAGACATATACTAGCTTCATCGCGATGCGGAAACGGATAGAAATTTTCTTTGGAGAGTTCGCACGGGTCGTTTTCAAACACCCTCTTATCACACTCCTTATTGTCCTGGGCAGTGCCGCCAGCCTTTTCAGCAATTTGGCAGATCTGCAACTGGATGCCTCCGTAGAGGCTTTCTTACACGAAGACGACCCCGCCCTCCTCGACTACAACGATTTTCGAAACCAATTTGGCCGCGATGAACTCAGCCTCATCGCCATTGGCCCGACGCAAGTCTTCTCCCTCGACTTCCTGAAGACACTGCGCTCCATGCACGAAGAACTAGAAGAGACGGTGCCCTACCTGGATGAAGTCAACAGTCTGTTCAACGCCCGCAACACGCAGGGTGTGGGAGATGAACTGCTCGTCGATGACCTGCTGGAGCAGTTTCCCAGCGACGAGAGCGAACTCCCCGCACTGAAAGCGTTGGTGTTAAGCAACCCCGTCTATCAAAACCTGCTGATCTCAGAAGACGGGCTATTCACCACCGTGATTGTTCGGCAGCAAGCGTATTCATCCCTTTCAGCCGACGGAGAGCTTCAAGACACACTGGGTGACGATTTCGAGAGCTTTGAGCTTGAAGAAACCCCAGCGGAACGGAGCGAGACACCCTTCCTGACGGAACCGGAAAAGAAAGAAGCGGTCAGGGCCATTACAGCCATCGTCAAGAAATACAACAGCCCCGAATTCCCCCTCAGCCTGGCAGGATTCCCCGTGGTGGCTGACGATATCCGCGCGGCCATGCGAGCTGACATGAGCAAGTTCATGGGCTTGGCGGTTCTCACCATCGCCCTGTTCCTGTTCGTCATGTTTCGCCGCATCTCGGGGGTCGTTGCCCCTTTGCTCATCGTCATCCTATCTCTGCTGTCGACGGTCAGTTGTATGGCCATGGCCCATGTGCCCATCATGATGCCCACACAGATCCTACCTTCTTTTTTGCTGGCCGTGGGCGTTGGCGACTCTGTGCACATCCTCGCCATCTTTTATCATCGATTGGATAAGGGCGACGACAAGGAATCGGCCATCATCTATGCCATGCAGCATTCCGGGCTTGCGGTCCTCATGACCAGCCTCACCACAGCAGCGGGCCTGGCTTCTTTCTCCACCGCAGAAGTGGCCCCCATCGCCCATCTGGGAATTTTTGCATCCTTTGGCGTGCTGTTGGCTTTTGTCTACACCGTTACCATTCTCCCCTCCCTGATCTCCTTGTTGCCTATTTCCTCAAAGGCACCCAAGGTCAGTGACGGAAAGCATGGCGAAGCGTCCTATCTCGATCGCTTATTGGACCAGGTCGCCGACATATCGACGAGCTACCCCAAAATCATTATTGGCGTCAGCTTAATGATCATTGTGGGATCCCTCTCATTAGCGACTACGATTCGTTTCTCACACGACCCCCTGAGTTGGTTGGCCAGTGATTCTCCCGTACGCAAAAGCACTTATTTGATCGATGAACAACTGCAAGGCAGCGGAACGATGGAAGTGATTATCGACACGGGCCAGGAAAACGGACTGGTAAACCCAACGCTCTTGCATGTACTGGACGAAGCGAACCAGCTGGCAGAGGAGATCGACGACGGATCCGTGTTTGTCGGAAAAATCCTATCGATCACCGACATTCTCAAAGAAATCCACCAAGCCCTGCATGCCAACGATCCCAGCTTTCACTTAATCGCCGATGATCGAGAACTGCTCGCCCAAGAGTTGCTGCTCTTTGAGAATTCCGGTTCTGATGACTTGGAAGACTTCGTGGATAGCCAATTCCAGAAGGCCCGAGTCACCATAAAGGTACCCTGGCTCGACGCCGTTGAATACACCCGCTTCACGGAACATATCCAAAACCTCTATCGAGACCGACTCGGAGAGCTGGCACAGGTTCACACGACGGGCATGCTTCCGTTATTAACGCGAACCGTGGACGCCGCTATGCGCAGTGCCGTGCGCAGCTACATCATTGCAGGCATCGTCATTAGCTTGATGATGATTCTTCTCGTGGGCAATTGGCGATTGGGATTGCTCTGCATGCTTCCAAACCTGACCCCCATTTTTCTCATGGCTGGAGTCATGGGCATCTTCGACATGCCCTTGGACATGTTCACCATGCTCATCGGCTCCATTGCTATTGGGTTGGCTGTCGACGACACCATTCATTTCATGCGAAATTATACCCGCTATTTCGCCGAGACTGGAGACAACCGAGAGGCCGTCCGACACACGCTACAGACAACCGGGCGTGCCATGTTCATCACAACCGTCGTGCTGGCACTGGGCTTCTTTATTTACATGTTTTCTAGTATGCATAATCTTTTCAATTTCGGACTCCTCACAGGTCTGGCCATTGTGACCGCACTTTTGGCCGACTATTTTCTGGCGCCTGCCCTGGTAACCCTTCTGGCTCGATCCGGGAAGGCCCTTTCATCCTAGATCCTCCCTGATAGAGCCTCCCTGGCCTTTCACATAACCACGGCCACACATCAGCTTTTTCCCAACCCACGCCCGTAAAAAGGTAAGATGATCCCTTCGGCAAGGACATCGACATGACCCGTTCTCATCACCTCAAAATAGATTTGATTTGCCTGGGAGTTATCACCCTCCTCATCAGCTGGCCTCTACCGAGAACCTTCACTGATGACCCCATTGAATCAGGTAATCTCCCAGCTGTTTCAAGCCCCCCTCCCCCAGCTCAGCAGCTGAAAGAATCAGAAACCTGTGACTCGATCCGTTACTGGCTCATCCATGTGGGGCAAAATCCATTTCAAGACTGCAGGGAATTGGAGCAGGAGTAAGTTCGCGCAAAAAGGAAGAGCCGAATCGAGAGCTTTCCCCGATCCGGCTCCAACACATCCGAGTGATGATCAATTCCGGCCACGATGATTTCCTCTTCCGTCACCATCTCTTCCCTTGCCGTCGCGATGGGCAACACGCTTGCCCTTGAATGCATGAGGTTTGCGGTGTTTCTGGCGATGATGGACGACCTTGTGGCTGGCGTGGTGACGGCGTCCATGATGCGTCGTGTAGTGATGAGAGCCCCGATGACCGGAGTGCCTATGATAGCTGTGCTTGCCATGGCGGTGCCGGTTATAGCATTTCCGACGACCATCATGATGATCGCGCCACACTCCACTCACAATAATGGAGTTCACTGCGGGTAACATGGCGTCGATGTAAATCTCCCCTGAAAAATCATCCCAGTCACTGGCAGTACTTACGCCTGGAGTGAATTGAATCATGAATAACGCCACGCCCACGAGGATTCCCTTCCACAGCATGTTGATCTCCTCTCTTCTATGTTTCAGTAATCTATCATTTCTATATTTCCCCTCGGTTAGAGCGGGATTCCACGGATTCAAACCGTACCCGCTCCAGTTGGTTCCGAATTTTTTTTAGATTTCTTTGCTACCTCCATTAGGATCTGTACCCTGAGGGTTGACAGCGCGTTACACTCTCTTCGCCTGACCATCCTAGCCACCTCTCCAAGGCACTAAATTAAGGTTCTACATGTCGCTGCGCAGTAAGATCGAGTCGTTGTTTGAGAAGTGGAGTGAAGCTGTTGTCCAGCACCGATGGCTGGTGCTTCTATTTGTGAGCGTCATTACGGTGGCGGTTCTTCCTCAACTGAAAAACATCACTGTCGATATTTCCATCGACTCCTATTTATCCGACACCGACCCTTCCGTGGCGGATTACGACGCATTTCGAGAAGAATTCGGCTACGGATCCTACGGGCTCGTCAGCGTGGAGACTGAGAATGTATTCACGCTGGAAAACCTGGATCGCCTGAGAGCACTGCACGATGATCTCGAAGAAAACATCCCTTACATCGAGAACATCACCAGCCTTGTCAACGTTCGTCAGACGCGAGGCGATGACGACTCGCTGACCATTAAAGATCTCTCTGAATATTGGCCCCAATCCGAAAACGAGATGGCGGCCTTCGGAATTTTGGTTCTCGGCAACCCCGTCTATCAAGGCAATCTCATTTCCGACACGGGCCGCTTAACGAATATCGTCATCGAGCCCCATAGCTACTCTTCCCTTGCCCTTGAGGAGTTCGGGGACACGGAAAGTTTTGATGAAATGGGCGAAGAGAGCGCTGCTTCCGAAACACCCGCTAAGCAGACCCTGACACCCGAGGAAGAAGCCGAGTTTGTCCTGGCAATGATGGCCGTGCAGGAACGGCACGACGCTGACGATTTCAAAATCCACATCAGCGGCCTGCCCGTCGTCAACTACCGGCTCTCAGCCGACCTGGCGGATTCCATGAGCCGGAACATGATGATCGGATTCAGCATCATTTTCATGTTGCTGCTGATTCTGTTTCGACGAGCCTCGGGGATTCTACTCCCGCTATTGGTCGTACTGCTCTCCCTGGCCATGACCATCGCCCTCATGCCCGTCATCGGTGTCCCCATTAACGGCAACACACAAATTCTTCCCTCCTTCTTGCTCGCCGTCGGCATCGCCGATGCCGTTCATATATTGAGTGTCTTCTATAAGCACTACGACGCAGGCGAAACCAAACACCAAGCCATTACAACAGCCATGAAAAATACGTCCGTTGCTGTGGTTATGACTAGCCTCACGACGGCCGCCGGGTTGATCTCTTTCACTGTGTCCGACCTCATGCCCATTCGCGCATTGGGGTTCTGCGGGTCCATCGGCTCATTGCTTGCCTTGTACTACACCATCGCCCTCATCCCCGCGCTCTTAGCGATCCTTCCCATCAAACGACTCCCCACCCTGGAGAACGCTGACAGCTTCGGATCCAAACTACTCGCTCTCATCGACGACGCCGTCTACAAGATGGGCGACTTCGGCGTACGTCACGCACGTTCCGTTTTGCTACTCGCCCTTGTATCCACCGCTCTTGCCATATTTGGAATGAGCAAGGTCGAGTTCAGCCACGACCCCATCCGCTGGTACAACGAAGAACATCCCATACGCGTCGCTTCGGAAGTGGTCGATGCCCAAATGAATGGCTCCCAAACCTTCGAGGTACTTTTCGATACCCATCAAGAAAATGGCGTGCACGACCCTCGCTTTTTGAAATTACTGGATGAATCGAAAGATCTGATCGAAGTCTTACAGGTCAAACGGGTGAAGCCCAAAAGCGCCACTTCGATTCTCAGCGTCGTCAAGGAGACACATAAAGCACTTAACGGAGGTTCGGAGGAGTTCTACCGCATCCCTGATCAGCGCGAGACCGTTGCCCAAGAGCTTCTCCTGTTCGAAAACAGCGACCCGGAGGACATCGACGACTTTACCGATGCCAGTTTTCAAATCGCTCGTGTATCCGTGGCCATGCCTTGGAGCAACGCCATTGATTACGAGGAGTACATCTACACGCTTCAGGATTTGCTTTCGGAACTCATCGTCAATGCGGACCTGAACGAGGTCACCGTCAAGATCGTGGGGGTTACCGTTATTTTTGCCCACACGCTTCAAGCCATGCTCTCCACCATGGTGAAAAGTTATGCCCTCGCGTTATTGCTCGTCGGGTGTCTGATGTTCCTACTCATGGGAAGTGCGCGCCGGGGCCTGCTGGCCTTCCTGCCCAATGTCATTCCCATCGTCTTCACGGTTGGCATGATGGGCTGGATGGGCATTCCTCTAACCATGCTCACTTCCGTCGTGGGTTGCATCATCATCGGTATCTCTGTCGACGACACCATTCACTTCATGCACCACTTCCGGCGCATCTCGGATAAAGAGCCCGATCCACAAACGGCAGTTCATGCGACTCTGGAATCCGTTGGGCGAGCCATCACCTTCACTTCCATCGTCCTCTTGGGTGGGTTTGTGGTAAATCTCTTCGACGTATTTTCCTCTGCACGGGCTTTCGGAGTGCTCATGTGCTTTTCCGTCGTCATGGCACTGGTGGCCAATCTCATTCTGGCCCCGTCCCTCATGACACTCTTCTGGGACTCTAAACCCCGCCGATAAGCCGCTTCATGGCGCCCGCTGCCCCAAGAACCCATCCCAAGGACACTGGCAAAGACTGCTCAGCAAGCACTTGACCCTCTCCAGGCAAAAAAAGCAGGTTCAGCAGTTGCCCTAATGGCCCGCGCGTGAAAATATCTGCGGTTCCATTCATCAGGTAGGTCAGAGAACAAAGGAGCGTCGAAGATGGCATTTACTGGAAAAGTTGCGTTGATCACAGGGGCCGGCAGTGGCATGGGGCGACTCGCCGCACAGCGCCTGGCCAAAGCAGGCGTATCTGTCGCCGCTTTGGATATCAGCGAACCCGGACTGGCCGAAACAGCCAATGGCCATGAATCCATCCGCACCTTCCCCTTGGACGTGACGAACGCGCAGGCAGTCCAAGAGACCGTGCTTGCGGTGGAGTCTAGCATCGGACCCATCGACCGGGTCATCACTGCAGCGGCCATCATGCCCTTTGGCAAGTTACTCGAACAACCTACCGAGCAAATTCACAAACTCATGGCCATTAACTACGGCGGGTTGGTGAATGTCTCAAAGGCCACACTTCCCAAGATGCTCGAGCGGAAGTCTGGTGACTTCATCAGCTTCTCATCCATGCTCGGGCAAATGCCTACGCTATTAACGGGAGCTTATGCGGCAACCAAGTTTGCTGTGTCTTGCTACACCGAGGTCTTGTACCACGAGAATAAGGATCGCGGTGTGCGCTTTGTCTGCGTGTGCCCACCAGCAGTGGCCACACCTCTCCTCGACCAAGCCCACGCCACGGCGTGGCCCAAACTACTGAACGACAATCCCCCCATCGACCCCACCGAGGTGCTCGATGCCATTGAGATTAGTTTGGATAAGGGGCAGTTCTGGTGCATGCCAGGCAAAGGCACTCGCATGGGCTACATCATGCGTCGCCTGATTCCCGGAGTAGTCTGGAAGGAAGTTCACAAAGTCGAGGGGTTCTAGATAAGAATCATCTACGGAATCGGCCGACAGTGACAAAAGAGCCCGTCTGCTTTTCGTTCTTCTGTTCTTCCTCGATGCGCGTATTCACGTAGTCGCGAATGACCATCTTGTACTTATCGGAGATCTTGCGGAATTCGATTCCCAGGTGTTCTCGCCCATCCGTCTTGGTTCGATAATGCTTCACAAATCCAGTCACCAGGAAACTGGGTCTGGCGGGGAGCTTGATCACGAATTGCTGTTCATTCTGCACATTGTTGTACATGAACCCAGCACCGACGAAGACGGCGATACCCGACGTACTGATATCTCGTACATCCAGCACCTCACCCGAGTTCTGTCCAATAAACTGAGCTGTAACTTTTTCTGCCTCTTTCGGCATTGCCCGGGGAGCGGATTGGTTTGCTGGTGTGACCTTGGCAACGGTTGCGGCCTTGGCGACCGTGGAGGACGGTGCGACCGTCGGGACCTTTGCGGCGGTTTCGGCCCTTGCGACTGTTGCGACCGTTCCGACGGTTGCGGCAGTTGAGGCCGTCTTCTTAACCGGCGTTCCCCAATCCCTCTTTTTTAGAAACTTGCTCATACTTTTTCCTTCATCTCAATTTCTATATTTCTATCCGCTTCTGGAGTCTCTTTCTTACTTGCACTCCGAATGCGTATTAGTTGCACATGTAGGCAACTCTCCCTGCATACCAGTGCATAGGAAGTATCCGCAGGTCGGAAAAAGTGTCACAGATCACATAATTCTGTGAAGAAACTTTCTTCTTCAACCCCTAATAGAGAACCCCCCAGAACGATTTCTATCGGCTGGAAGGCCAGCAGACTTGACCCTCGTTCATGTCCCACCCCTCTTCCCCTCGGGCACAAAACCCCTATGAAACAAGTAGTTTTGTGGCAAGAAAGAGTGCGCACGCAAGAGACCGTCCTCTCCTACGCAACTCTTCGCTACAATCCCTTCTAACTAAGCTGGAATGGGGCAGCGGCGATGACGGGCGTCAATCAGGTAATCTTGATCGGTCAAATTGGCCGCGATATCGAACTGCGGGAATCGAAACACGGCCGCCGTGTTTGCCTGTTCAGCCTGGCTACACACACGCACACACACGACGCAGACCACAACCCGAAAGAGAAAACGGAATGGCATCCAATCGTCGCCTGGGATGTCCTCGGAGAACTCTGCGCTGAGCAACTCAAAATGGGGGATACCGTATGGGTCGAAGGTCATCTCCACTACAGCAAGCAAGAGGCTACCTCACATGAGCTAACGGCCAAGGAGGCCCATGAATTACAGCACCGCCCCCCCGCCGAAATCTATGCGTCCTCGGTGCAATTCATCAAACACCGCGACTTGCCTGCGAAAGCGGAATAGCCCAGCATGGCCGATCTCTCCCAACTCTCCCTCAAAGATTTCCCGCTCGATGCCCATGCCAAGGACCTCGTGAGCCCCGATTTTCGCTTTTACGAACTCACGCATTCAGATACTGCGAAGCGTAATCAAATCGACAACTCTTTCCCTGGCCGAGCAGAACTCGAGGCGGCCATCCATCTGTGCCGCCAGGTGTTACAACCGATTCGCGAAAGGTTTCAGATTCCCTTCACCCCCAACAGTTTGTTCCGAAGCTTGTCTTTGGAACGCCAACTTAAAAACAAACCTGAGGCTTGGAGCAGCAATAGCCAACACACCCTGGGGCAGGCCTGTGATCTCAGCTTGCATGGGGTTCCCACACTCGATCTCGCAATTTGGATCAACGACCACTTGGAATTCGATCAACTCATTTGCGAATGCTACGACCCCGACAAAGGTCCGACTACGGGTTGGGTTCACGTGTCCTTGAAACCGTGTGGATTGACGAATCGCAAGGAAGTACTGAGTTATCTAATGGACCGTAAGAAGAAGAGTTATGTCTATGTCGACGGTCTACGCGATCGTATCGCCTGAAACTTCCAAGCCCTGTGTTCTCGAACTCCGTTCATGCTCTCTTATCACCAATTTGATGATGGCCGGGGAAATCAAAATGTCCCCGATAAAGGCGATGGCAATCCCAACGGCGGTGAGCAAACCAAAGGTGACAGTATTGAGCATTGTGCCCATGATCCCGATGGAGAGAAAACCGCTGCCCAGGACCAACGTGGTGATCACCAGGGCGGAGCCCGTGGTCTCCATGGTTTTAGTTACGCTGGCATTGACATCTGCAGTCTCCGCAAAATAGCGTTGGAAACGATGAAAGAAGTGGATCGTATCGTCAACAGCAAGACCGATCAGGATGCTGCCAATCACAACGGTAGAGACATCCAAAGACAAATCAAACCAACCCATGATTCCCAACACAGCAATCACAGGCACCAGGTTCGGAATCATACTGATGAGCCCCAACCGAAGATTACCCACTAAAAGAATCATCAGCGGCGTGATGATTGCAAAAGCAATCATGTAGGACTTCCCCATACTTTGAATCATGCCCACAAAGGTCCGACCAAAGACCGGAGCGATGCCCGTAATTTGATATTTCAGATCATCGCCTAGAATTCGAGCCATCCCCGCCTCTAAGGCGCTGAAGAACTCGGCATACTGGACACTATCGACCATGGGGATTCGCAAGGATAAGCGTCCCTCGCGGAAATCGTTGTCGGTAAAAATTTCCAGGTCGTCCGACCCTGTATTCAAAAAGAGAAGCAACTCCTGTGCGATCAGGGATCGATTTTCTGGAATTATGTAATAAGCGGGCCGATTATCGTTCAACGCTTGATGCGTTTCCTTCACAACATCTGAGATAGAGACTGCTTTCCCCACGAAAAGGTCTTGGTGGTGAAGCGTTTCAGAAAATCTCATCAACTCCTCGAACCGTTGCAGTACATCCGGCTCATACAAGCCATCCTTCTCACCCGTATCTATCAAGATCTCGATGGTCTGCGATCCGTTCAACTTACTATCGATCAATTCCAAAGCCGTACGCACTTCGTGATCCTTTGGAAACCACTTTGTCGGCTCATGTGAAAAACGCACCTGGCTCGCCCCGACCACGCTCCACACCAAGACAACAAGTGAAACCATCACAACCTGCCATGGCTTTTCCGTGGCGAGGTTTCCCACCCTGATAAGGGCGCGGGCCACAGCCCCCTCCCCTGTGCCTGCATTTTTCATCGCAACCTGGCGCATGGGAAGAATTGCGATCAAGGCGGGTAGCAAAGTGACGCTATAAAGGAACGCCAGCAACACTCCCGTGGAAGACAGCATCCCGAGATGCCCGATGGGGGCCAGGTCCGCCGATATAAAGGCGGCGAAGCCTGCGGCTGTTGTCAGGCTTGTCATCAAAATGGCCAACCCTGAATGACGATAAGCATAAGCAATGGCGTCCTCTTTCTCCTTTCCATCAGCCAAAGCTTGATAGACAAGCACCAGTACGTGAATGACATCGCAAACCACAACACACATCACAATAATGGGAAGCATCTGGACCGACATAGAAAAAGGGAAATCAAAAAATGCCATGCAACCAAAAGTCGTCATCAGGGTTGAGATCACCATGACCAAAGGAACAAAAACTCCAGAAAACCGACGAAATAACAGGACTAGCAAGAGCAAAATGACCGAACTGCAAACGATCATGTAATTCGCCACGTCAGCACGCATCATGACGTTCAATCTAGCCCCTACTACAGAGCCACCTGAAAGATGTATCTTGAAATCCTCGGCATCGTACTTTTCTACGATCTCGTCCAAGACCCTGACGAGCTCGCTTTTCTCATCCACCCCGACGAAAGCCGGCTCTTCCTCCAACCCATCGTCGAAGCTGCCGAATTCATCAAATGCCTCTTCGTCCATGGCGTAGACTTCTGGACGAACCACGATGGATGAAATTGCGCCATCACGTGAAATTAAATGACCTACCAGCAGTGGATTATCATAAACACGATCTTTCAACGCGATGAGCCCAGCCTCATCTTCCGGCCAGGCTTCTAATAGTTTCTCGACAATCAACGTGTCGTTCTCGCCGCGTGTAAGACGTGCATTCACGAGGCTTGTAACTTCTGCCACGTGGGGAACTTTTACCTCAATCTCATCATGAAACGCTTGTAGCTTCCTCAGGAATTTTAGATCAAAGACCTCTGGTGTAGCGATCGCGATTAAAACATAAGAGTCTTGCCCATATTGTTTTCGAAAGTTGCTATAGAGGATCGCTGTGGGGTCATCCGCGTGTAAATAGCTCTCATGCGAATTATCAATTCGAACATTCTTGATCTGCGACGCCATGCCAGCGGTCACGAGTAGACAAAAGACCAGCACTGCCCATCGCCATCGAAAAATGGCACGAGCGTTTTGTTCAAAAACAGATTCTGCAAATAACTTCAGCGCCAAAACAAATTCTCGCTTCAACGCTCAAGGAAAGTAGCCTGGCGTTTCGGCTACAACGTAGCTCATTCTAAAGTCGGTATCGTTAGAAGTTGCTAACCGATCTGCAGATACACCTTAAGAATTTGACCTCTTAGGTAGTGAGGTTCTAACCATGCATCAGGCGAAGGCCTTTCGACACGCATAAAATACGCAACCTGGCTTGAATGCAATTCGGTCAAGGCTGGTTCGCGCTACCTCACACGTAAAACTCTTGATTCCGACAGGCCAATGCCATCACTCACTCAAACGGATTCGGATCCTCTTCTGTGCCCACCACAACAAGAGAGATGCCAAGGCAACGCAGTAGAAAAGATCCCAAAGCATGATGAAATCAAAATTACCGAGGAAGCAAGACCTGGCAAAACGAACAGGATGCAGCAAGGGAAGCACTTCGGCGACGAGCAGGGCCAAGCCTGACAGACGTTCCTCCAAGGGGAAGAACACACCCGAAAATAGAAAAAGTGGCGTCAGGAAAAGTGTGAAATAGAAACTGTAAAGATCAATGTTTCTGATCAGCATCGTAAATGCCAGGCCAATGGCACCGAATAAAAAGCCCGTTAAAGGAATGGCAAGCAGTGCCAGCAAAGCGCCAGGAAAGGCAGCAAGTCCGAACAGGCTCACTACGACGAAAAAGCAGAGCCCATAAATACAAGCGCGGCTCATAGCCCACAAAAGCTCTCCCACCAAAATATCAATGGGTTCAATGGGGGTCGTCAGCATCGCATCGTAGGATTTTTCAAATTCCATTCGAACAAAAACGTTGTAGGTCACCTCGAAACTGGCGCCATTCATAGCAGCAACACAAACCAAACCAGGTGCGAGAAACTCCGCATAAGACATGCCTGCCATCTCGCTGATGTATGCACCGACACCAACGCCAATGGAGGTCAGGTAAAAGACTGGTTCAAAAAAATTCGGAAGTAGATTCAACTTCCATGAGCGTTTGTACATGGCGGCATTTCGTCTCCACACACTCATGGCATAGGGTAGAGACAGTCTCATTCCACCTCCTTCAGGCTGGTCCCTGTAACCGAAAGAAAAAGGTCTTCGAGATTGGTGGGCCGGACGATAAACGGTCGGCAATCTGCACCCTCTCGTTGATGGAGCCGGTCCATGTAAACACCTGTATCATCGGCATACAGCATCAGTCTCCGGCCGACCCGCACCCTGGCACGGGGATCCTCCAAGGGGCGCAAGAATTCGCCCTCTTCTTTCACGGAGCAATCAAACTCAATGGTCTCTCGGGCCAGGTGCGTCGTAATGAGTTCGCTGGGGACGCCCTCCATCACACATTTCCCTTCGGACATGATGGCGACACGATCACACAGGCGTTCCGCTTCATCCATGTAATGCGTCGTAAGCACGACGGTCTTACCCCTCGCTCGCAATTCCCTCACGCGTTCCCACAATGCCAGGCGTACGGCTGGGTCCAACCCCGTCGTCGGCTCATCCAAGATGACCAACTCGGGATCATTCATCAGAGACATGGCGATTGCCAATCTGCGCTTATAACCACCCGAGAGTGCTCGCACGGGTACGTCCGCATGGGACCGCAACTCTAGAAAATCGATCATGAACTCAATGCGATCGCGCAGTGCCTTTCCACGCAACAGGTGGAAGCGCCCGAAAACAGCCAGATTTTCTCGTGGATCCAGATTCTCGATCAACACATTCTCTTGAAGCGTAACGCCAAGTCGCGCCCGCACTGCACGAACGTTTTCTCGTACTTCTTTTCCAAACACGCGCAACGAACCGCTCGTCGGTTCGGTGAGTCCGTAAATCATGCGAAGGGATGTCGTCTTCCCTGCGCCATTTGGCCCCAATAGCCCATAGGTCACGCCACGCGGAATTCTCAAATCAAAATCAGACACGGCCCAACGCTCGCCAAAGCGCTTTCCAACGCCTTGCAGAGAAATGACAGCATCTTCTTCGCTAACTGCTTTGACTTCTTCAGCCATTGAGAACCTCTCTAGAGCCAAGGATGCTCTGCAACAGGTAGCGTACACCTGAATTGAGGAATGGGGCGAGAGATTTTAGAATCAGGCATCAAAGCAATAAGCCTTGGGCCTTAAGCCACCGTGCCGCGAATCTTAAACAGGTCGCAGTACTCCTCAAATTTCTTTCCGTCGAGCTTCGCATCGAGTCCGAAATCTTCTAGCGTGTACTTGTGACTGCCATGCTTATGCCGAGGGTTTTCACGCAGGAAAGTTTCCATGCATTCACGGGCCTCGTTCGTAAACTCCATTTCAAAATGTGCATAGATCCTTTCAATGAGGCCAATGGGATCTTTCAAGACTTCTTCGAACTGCACATCAAAAAATTGATCTCCCCTATTGCTCAGAGATTGGCGCGCTCGAATCGCTCGGTCCAGGTTTTCCTTCCAAAGTTCCACTTGCTGTTTCCCCACCATGAAGGGATCCACATCATCCGACCCCAGGAGTCGCAAGTTGTAGGCAAGACTCGCTTGGGAAGGCATCACCTGTATGGGATCGCGATGCGTGTGGATGACGCGCGCATCGGGATACACATCGAAGATTTCATCCAAGATCGATAGGAATCCCGGTGTTTTCAAGAGCCAACGGTTCGTAGGATAGCGAGACTGTAGAAACTGGAGAAAGGAGCGGTGGAATTGAAGTGCCGGGACATAGCTCTGCCGATCCAACCAGGCCTGATAACCTGGCACATTGTATATGACGTGAAACTGAACACTCATAAACTCATGCGCCATGATGGCCACACACTCCTGTGGCAACAGCGCTCCGAACATGTGAATGGAGGCCATTTGAGGCGCAATCTTATACAAGGTATCGAAACGCTTTTGAGTCACGGCGATCTGTGGGTTGCTAAAACGAGTCTCCGGCTCAGGAATGGGGAAGGGTTTTTCCAATTCCCAACCCATGGGAGCTCGATTGGCCGGATCCATCGACATGAGATTGAATAGAATCGTCGTCCCTGTTCGTGGAAGACCCGCAATAATCAGAGGCCTGCGCACTTCACTCGTTGCCATTTCAGGTCGCTGTTTTCGCTCGTTGTGTATCCGCAACCGGTTTTCTAGATATCCCCCTAAGGTTTCTTTGGTCATGAAACGGCCGATGAGATTAAGCCTGGCCTCTTTCTCGATAGAGGTTAGAAGCTGATGCATCCCTTCTCGAAATGTCTCACTGCCAAAATCCTCAAAGCCCGTGGCCTTCTGCGCATCACACAGAAGGTCATCCTCGTCCAAACTTGGATATCGAATCCCCACCTTCTCCAGACCGGAGCCAATGGCATTCATCCCGCGCAAGGCAAGCGGGCGCTTGTATGTTGGAGCAACCATGCTTTAGACTCTAGCCTCGTCTGAATGCATGCTCCACTTTTCGCAAGACCGTGGCTTCACAAAAACGTAACCACCGCGCCAACTACCATCAGGAGTAAATTCTTGAGTCGACTCAAAATTTTCCAGCGCATCGCCTTCCTCCTTGTCTTTGGTTTCCTCTTGGGCGCAGTTCCTCTCACGACACCTCTTGCGACGGCCCAGAGCGGCAACGCTCTGCCGCACCAGTATGCGCAGTCGGTTTGGCCCACGGGCCATCGCGATGCAAGTAATACCGACTACGTCCCCATGGTAATGTCGCGCAACAACAGAATTTCCAAACGACTGCTGGAGGGACACCCTCTTTTCTGGGCGCCTATTTCCGCTCCTAACGGAGACTTCTACGTTTCCAGCGGAAAGGGGCCGGGTCATAGCAACCTGCACGCCTTTGCTGCGGACGGCGAATTGCTTTGGAAATCTGCGCCGCAAGAGAGTCTCGACGACTTGGACTCCTACGCGATTATCAACGCACCCGTTGTGGATCGGAACGGTCACATCTACGTGGGTGACATCAACCAGCTATGGGCCTTTTACCCAGATGGCCAACTCAAGTGGGTTCACGAACTTACTCAGTACGGTATTCAATACGGATTCATGACGGTGGTTCTCAGCCACAGAGGGGCTGTCGGGGGGATCAGCAGTAACGGGAAAGTGATCTTCCTGAATGCCGAATCCGGGAAGCTCTTGGTCCCTGTTCTGGATCTACCCGGAGGCAATGGACCTCCCGCCGCCGACACTCCACCCAGGCTGCTCTGGGCGGGGCTCATGGACCCCGAACTAAAACCAATTATGTTCAACCTGATCCAAGGCTGGGAGATGGAAGTTGCCAACACCCCTGCCCTTCACCCGAGCATGGATCGCATTTATATAACAGCGGCGGGCATCGATGCGGGTACCGGCGCCCTCTATGGAATCGATTTAAAAAAAGATCGCCTGGAGATTATGTTCTCCGCACCCATGGGTGGCGGAAGCGGAACGAGCCCAACCGTTTCTCACGACGGGAAGCAGGTCTATGCACTCGATGAGGCCGGAAAGATGGTTGCCATTGATGCTTACACGGGAAAGCCTGTATGGGAAACAGCCCAAGGCGGCGGCGGTGCAGCTTCGCCCAGCGTCGGCCAGGACGGAAGAATCTATACGGCTTCCC
>PIVT01000671.1 GCA_003353845.1 Pseudomonadota bacterium
CGCCACTCTTCTAGTGTGTTGGGACACCTCGCGCGCCGCACGAATCGAAGCGGTTCGCTCGCTACGCCCTGCTCCGTCAGCGCAACCATGCTCGGGCCACACCCCCTCCAATGCCCCCACCTACCACGGTCTACATCAACAACCTTTTGCACTAGAATTAGGGGTGTGCCGAGCCTCCATGTGGCAAGGCGCGGTAGTCCCACATCCCACCTGATGTCCTTCGTCATCCCCACCATGCATCTTGCCTTGGCCATCGAGCTACACGCCGCTACAGCACGCCAACTGCACCCTACCTGTCGTCCCACCAATTCTGGGGGGTGGACCGTCATAGAGATATCCTGCCCTAGCCCCCCTTCGAAATCGGCGGATCCATGGGGCTCCAAGCCACCCCAGCGGTCGAGTGACCCTTCAGGGCATGTGTTACATTGTTTTCGATGCACATGGCACCACGAGACCGAGTTTGGATTCATTGGCCATATCTCTATGACGGTCCGGTTTTTTTCAGCCTTGCGACCCACGTACGCGTAAGACCCGAACCCTGAGAGCCGGCCTGCATTTCGAACCTCCCCACCCTGCCCCCCCGCCAACCACCCCAAAAGTATTATTTCGCCACTCTTCTAGTGTGTTGGGACACCTCGCGCGCCGCACGAATCGAAGCGGTTCGCTCGCTACGCCCTGCTCCGTCAGCGCAACCATGCTCGGGCCACACCCCCTCCAATGCCCCCA
>PIVT01000087.1 GCA_003353845.1 Pseudomonadota bacterium
CCTTCTGTGAGTTCCTCCCAGGGCGTATCCAAGGCGATCTCGCCTGTCGCAAAAGGGAAGGCCGGAAGGTATCGCTCGTGATCCGGCCAACTGTTTTCTCGCGTATGGTATCGCGTGTTGACTTTCTTCTGGTCGATAAACTCCTTGCGAACGAAGTCGACCACCAAGGCGATCTCATGTTGATCGAGCACGTTGGCAAAACTCTTCATGGCCGTCCCTTCCCTCCCACGGGATACAGTTTCGACCATAGACTCACGACTGATTGCGCCAGACTGAAGGGAGCTAAAATCCCGAGGACGAGGGTCGAGGTAGGTGGAAGCCAGGGTCTTGGCATCCCCGGAATACCCATGACAGTAATAGCAACGAAAGTTGTAGATCAAACGCCCTTGTTCATGAGGGCTGACTTCCAAATCACTTGCTTCCGTTTGTTCCGCGACGGCTCCAGGCGAGGCGGCCATTGCCAGCATCACCATCAACGCCGACGCGAGCCCCCAGCATCGTCTTGTACATCGCAGCCTCGAACGAACTATCTTGAACACACACGTACCTCAATCTCGAAACCATGCCCTTGCGGGCGGTTAAAAACCAACAGGGAAACACCCATCCAATGAAAACTCAAACAGCGAATAAAAAATCAAATTTCATTCTCACTCTACTGATCGGGATTGCAACCCTGAGTGGGGCCTGTGCCTCCACAGACCCCGTAAAAATAGAGCTTCCCGTCTACCCTCCCGCTCCGGAAACGGCCCGTTTCTATTTCGAACGCACCGTAGCAACTAGTGCGGCCACTGACATCCCAGGTGGCGAGGATAAACTAAAAGCACTGCTCACGGGATCGACGGATGCAGGGGCCCTCGGGTTTGGGAAGCCCTTTGATATCGCTGTCCATCGCGGGCGTCTCTTCGTCACCGATTCCGCACGTCGCCTGATCCATGTATTGGATTTCATGGAAAACAAGTCCTTTCAGTTTGGAGATCGTGACGATGGTGGGGATGTCGACAAACCCCTGGGCATTGCAGCAGATCGCAATGGACACATCTATGTGTGCGACGCTACAAAAAAATCCATCATGGTCTTCAATCGGGATGGAGACTTCATCAAGCACATCGGGACCCGTGAAAACTTCGACCGCCCTGCAGGAGTCGACGTATCCCCCGACGGCACCCAACTCTTTGTCGTCGATACCGGTGGAGTGGATAGCCGGAAGCACCGCATCGTTGTCTTTGACGTGGAATCCGGCGAGCATGTCAAGGATCTCTCCATGCGAGGAACCGGCGAAGGGGAACTCAACCTTCCCCGCGATGTCAAGCTCGGTCCCGACGGCCTTCTGTACGTAACCGATGGGGGGAATTTCCGCGTGCAGGTGTTCGACCAGGAAGGTGAATACGTTCGGGCCTGGGGCAAACCGGGAAAGCGTTTCGGCCAGTTCTCCCGTCCCAAGGGAATCTCCATCGACCCGCAAGGAAATATCTATGCCGTCGACGCAGCCTTCGGGAATTTCCAGATCTTTACGCCCGAGGGTAGGCTCCTACTCTTCGTCGGTGACCGTTCCACCACTCAGGAACCCGGAAAGTTCATGCTACCGGCCGGCATTGATGTCGACGAAGACGGCCGGGTTTACGTCGTGGGGCAATACTTTCGAAAAGTAGATGTCTTTCGCCCTGCCTACATCGGCGAGGACGAAGGCTACTTTGTAGGCAATCCGATTTCCCCGGAGCGCGCAGCACAAATACGAGAAGAATTCATTGTCATCGAGGAGGAGGAGGAGGAAGAAGAAGCTTCAGAGGCTGCAGAAGAAGCAGCTGAGCAGGCGCCCGCAGCCGAGGCCCTTGAAGCTGAAACCGAGGAAGCCCCAACGCCCTAGAGGTGGTGGTCCTTTCGACGGACTTCGCGGAAGCACAGGGTAGAAAAAAGGGCACTCGAATTTCGAGTGCCCTTTTCGTTTCTATTGTTTATCAACGCGTTTTTTTACTGTACGGACACACCACCTACGAATATGATTTCGTCGAAGGTGCGACCAAGCGTTTCGCTCCTGAAACCGTTCATCGGTGCCCCACCACTCCAAGAAACAGAGTTGCCAACTTCGACCTTGGCCTGAGGCGCCGCAAGCCAGATACTCCCTTCTCCTTGTTTCACTTCCAGGTAGGAATATCCCCCTGAATGCATCACGGCCAGAACCTCACCTGAAGTGGCCGCCGCCGGTGCCTGGGCAGTAGTTCCCTGACCGACAAGGGAAACGCTGTCCACAAAAAGAATGACATCAAAAACACGGCCCAGGGCCTTGCTCTCAAAGTTTCGCATAACCGCGTAGTCGCCCCAGTGAATCAATTGACCGGGACGAGCATTGGCTCGCGAGGCGGCCAACCAAACACCCTTGCCATGAACATCCACCTCAATGTAGGTGTACCCTCCAGCCTGTTGCACTGTAAGAACGTGGCCCTGGTTGTACATTCCTCCCGCAGCAGGCTGCTGAGGCGCACCGCCAGTGGTGGGAGCCGGCGCAGGAGCTGCAGCCTCCGGTGCGGGCTGCGCAGCCGAAGACGGCGTCTCTGGCGACGAGGCCTCTTTCTCTCCGCATCCAATGTAAAAAGGGACCAAAAAAAGACTCACTAATGCGATTCGACGTATCATGACAAACTCTCCATATAGGGGTTACCGCGCGATCCTCGCGCTATCTAGCAGCACCGCTGCAACACATGCAGCTGTGAAGAAAACATTCTTTCACCTCACCGGGCGACACCGCATCTCCGAACCAGAACCCTTGGGCCGCCGTACAACCTTGATCTCGAAGAAAAGCGATTTGCTTTTCATTCTCTACTCCTTGCGCCACAACGTCGAGCCCGAGTTCATGTGCCATGGAAATTACCGCCGATATCACGCGCGTACTTTCCTCGTTCTTTGGGACATCCTTCAATACTTGTGAACGAATTCGCAAGCGACACGAGGGCAAACTCGTCAAAAACTCCAAACTGCCAAAACCCGAGTCGAAATCGTCAAAACTGATCCCTACCCCGAAGTTCGCCAAAGCCGTCATGGCTTCTCGAGCAGTTTCAGAATTGATGACTTCCATGGCGTCACTGATATTGAGTTCGAGGAGCCTAGGATTGATCCCCCTTGAACTCAAGTTTTCCTCAATCAACCCAATGAAGTCATCACCCAAGAGGCTCTGCGCAGGAAGTCTCACGGCAACCGGAATCGAATTCATTCCTTCGCCCTGCCAACGGACCAACTGCTCGCAAACTTCACCGATGAACCACTCTTCAAACGGGCTGCCCAGTCCGATTTCCCGGGCCAGGGGTAGAAAAACCGCTGGTTCCACCACCCCCAGATAAGGATTGTGCCAGACTGGAACTGCATCAAAACACACAACGCGCGCATCTTCAAGACGAACCTGGGGTTGGTAGAGTACCGACATTTCTTTGCGTTGCAGCGCCCCGCGCAAAAACCCCTCGATTTCCAACGTCTCGGAACAGCTTATATCCATCTTGGAGCTGTAACGCTTACACCGCTGTCGACCCTCTTCTTTCGCATAGTACATGGCCACATCAGCATTTTTGATCAGGACATCCAGGCAGTCCCCATCATCGGGATACACACTGATACCAATACTGGCAGAGACGCTCAGCTCTTGATGCTCGATGGAAATGGGTTCGGAGATGCTTTCCAGGATCCTCCCTCCCAACCGATCGAGTTCACAATCTTCGTCGAGTTCCTGAATCAATACGGTAAATTCATCGCCCGAGAGCCGCGCGACACTGTCGCCTTCGCGCATACAACCGGCGAGCCGATTCGCCACCTCCCGGAGCACCGCATCCCCCGCTTCATGGCCAAGCCGGTCATTCACTTTCTTGAAGTCATCGAGGTCTATAAAGAACAGGGCAACACGATGCTGGTGTCGATGGGCGTTGGCCAGTGTATACGAAACTCGATCATGAAACAGTCGCCGGTTGGGGAGCCCCGTCAAGGAATCATAGTAAGCGAGATTGATGATCTGTTCTTCGTGTCTCTTTCGATCAGTAATGTCGTTAAACGTCGCCACATAATTCGTCGGCCGTTCTTGATCATCGTAGATGGTCGTAATGGAAAGCAACTCGGGATACACATCCCCGTTCTTGCGTCGGTTCCAGATCTCTCCCTTCCAGGTCCCCGTGCTTAAAATGGATCGCCACATGGCCCTGTAAAATCCAGCATCGTGATCGCCCGAGCGGAGAATTCCAGGTGTACGACCCTCCACGTCGGTCGGGTCATAACCGGTAACACGAGTAAAAGCAGGGTTGACGAAAAGGATTCTTGAATCCACGTCGGTAACAAAAATCGCTTCCGCAGCGGCGTCGATCACCGACGTTGCAAGATGAAGACTTTGCTCAGACGTGCGCAAATCTTCGACGCGTTGAAGGAGTGCGGCCTGCAGCGGCCGCACGTACTCGTACTCGATATTTTGGAGAAGATCCTTGTAGGAAAGTAACCCTGTAAATTGCCCCGAAGAATCTGTCACCCCCAAGTGGCGAATGCCGTTGCGCTGCAAAACCCGTCGCGCGTGATATAGGCTCTCATCCTCGGGGACTGAAAAGAGCGGCTTGGTCGCGGCCTCCGCCAAAGGCACATCACCACAATCTGAAGCGGCAAGCCGCAGCATGTCGCGTTCGGTAAACACGCCGATGGGTTTGGCGTCTGTGCCAAGCACGACCACGGCGGAGCGCTTCATTAACGCCATCTCCCGGGCAGCTTCTGACACCATCTTATTCCCGGGGATTTGGACGGGCGAAATCATCTGCACCGAATCCACGCGTCGGTGATGTAGGTAGAATTCGATTCCCGTATGGCGAATGATGTCCGACTGGCTGACGACCCCCAACGCTTCCCCCGTGGAAGAAATCACGACATAATGCCGAACACTGTCCTGCTGGAATTTCCCACCGACTTCATTGACACTCAAATGATCGGGAATCGTTTTTACCGGTGCGCTCATGACGTCAACGATGGGGATGTCTCTCGCGGAATTGTCTCCGTCGATACGGACCTTCAGACTATCCGCTTCTGTCCAAATTCCGACAGGCTGACCTTTGGACATAACGACGATAGAACTGCACTGCATATCCTGCATGCGCTGCGCGGCTTCCAAAATTGAGGTAGAAGGCTCACACGCCAGAAAGTTCTTCTGAAGCAATTCGTTGACGATCAAACCTGTAGCATCGCCCATTACGACTCCTCCAAGAACCCGTCCCGAAGATCCCCCTACAACATTGGCACCTATCCATTCAGCGGAATAAGACAGCAAGTTCCGCACCAAAACCTGACGGCTCTTTTACCCCACTATGGCCGCGTCTAAGGCGCCTAGACCACAGATTCAAGACATGCTGTCATGACATCGCCAGAACTACTTCTCATTGTTGAGAAGGCCTCTCGCTTTTGGGAAGAGGTCCGGGGTCTGTCCCTCTCAACCTGTTCTCCTCCATCAATTCCTTTCCTTCAAGCTCACTTAGCTTCTTGAACACCTCGATCTTGTTGAAATATTGATCCAGCACATACAACCAACCCTGTTCATCAACCTCGACTCCGGTAATCAAGGCGAAGCGGCCCGGTTTGTCCTCGCCCCCGATTTTTCCGATGGGCAACAGCAGTTCTCCCTGGCTATTAAACACCTGCACATTGCCAAACTTGGCGTCGCTGACATAAAGATTATTATCGCTGTCGATGGCAATGCTGCGCGGCCTGCTGAACTGCCCTAATTGATTCCCGGCCGTTCCCCATTGAAATAGATAATCACCTTCCTCGGAGAAGGCTTGCACCCGAAAATTACCGGCATCCAACACATAAAGGGTCCCGTTGGTTCCCATGGCCGCATCCAGTGGAAGATTGAATTCACCGGCTTCACTCCCCCGCTTCCCGACTCTCCGCAGGATCTCACCCTCTCGATTAAGAATGATGACACGGTGTTCCTCGCTCTCAATGCCCCCTCGATCCACCACATAAACTCTCTCGCCCAATGCGGAAACCGTCACTCCCGCCAACTGCGTTGTCTCACTTTTAAGCTCGATGAAATCCTTATACAGGCCAAGGGAATCGTAAATGACAACCCCGCCTCGTGCTCGATCCGTAACGTAGACGTTTTGCTTCTGATCCTCTGCGATCCCCACCGGCATGACCAACTTGCCCTCTAAGCGAAAACCGAAGTTGAAGTAACGCCTTCGAGGAATATCAAAGACGTGAACCACTGGTTTTTTCACGTCGATGATTTTGATCCGACCCGCAGAGGCCGAAACCGCCAATGGGCGATCAAGAGGAACGCCTGTTCGTTTCACCCCTGCCATTTTCTCCATCATCTGAGTTCTGGCTTTTACAATTTCGATGTCTTGACTGCTATAGATCGACATCTCGTACCGGAAGCGCGGTTGCTCGGGAGGGGCTGGCCATAAGTACTGTTTGAGGCTGGTTTCAGGGGGATTGGGCTCTGGAGTGACGCAGGAACATACCCCTACGAGAATCGGAAAAAACAAGCAAAGGGTTTGTCTATCCAATTTACAGAACATTTTTTGAATCACTCTGATTCAAGTGCTGTCTCGAAAAATCACGAATATCGCGCCCCTTCATCTGATCCGCGAAGATCATGGCATCTGGTCTCTAACCAATCCCCTCTACCTCGGCAAGTCCCAATACAGTCCGACTCCCTCCCAACATGAATGCCTCTGATCTTGTCAATATTGGCCCGGGTCTTGCAGCAACCCTCCTCAAGACGAAACTGATGTGCCTGAGCCCCTGAAGTAAAGAGGGATTTCCATTGCGATTAATATTGCTGAATTTGGTTGCTGTAGCGAGTTTATTGCCCGGGGTAGTACTCGTAAGTGACGCGCGAGCCGATATAGATAAGCCGACAAAATTTTTGAACCGAGGGGGTGTTGTCAACACACGCCACAACCTCACGCAGAGCACAATCGGTTTGGGATCAGTCACCATGAACTCCTATCGGAATGACTATGGGGAAGTGTGTGTCTACTGCCACACGCCGCACGGAGCCAACTTGCAAATTGCCGCTCCGCTGTGGAACCGAACGGCGAGCACCGCAAGCTACGTCACCTATGACCAATTGAATACTTCCACACTGAGCCAGGAGGTCTCAAACCCCGGCCCGCGCTCATTGGCCTGTTTGTCCTGCCACGATGGAACGCTCGGGGTAGACTCCATTGTGAATATGCCTGGAACAGGCGGCTATTCAACCGCACAACAGACGAGCCAGAACGATACCTTCCTCAATAATAGCTGGACCAATCCCTCCGGGCCGGACGCTTCCGTACACATGGGCATGGACAATGTGACGCCGGGCATGGGGTGCCTGGCCTGCCATAGCCCGGGAAGTATGGTCGGAGCACAAGCCACAGATTTCACCTTGTTCGCGCTCGGCACCGACCTACGAGATGATCACCCAGTGGGAATCACCTTCCCCACCAGCGGCGAGGGCTTCTCCCCTTTCAATCTTCCCAGCGGTGGCACAGCTGACCTGCTCTTCTATGACAACGATGGCGATGGCCGCGCAGATACCAACGAGATTCGAATGTACGAAAGTGGAGGCGGCTTCGAGGTGGAATGCGCCTCATGCCACGACCCGCACGGAGTGCCTTCGGCTGGCCCGGGTTCAACACATTTTCCAACCTTTCTACGGGCCGACAATGCGAACAGCAACCTCTGCCTCACCTGTCACATTCGCTAGCGAGTTGACCTCATATCCCATCCCACCGACTGGGAGAACCGCAGGGATTCGACTCGCTTGGAAGTGCCCATGGCTCTCAAGATCGAGATCCATTTTCGAGAGAATTCTCTGAAGTGAGAAGTTTTTCAGGCAGCAGAATTACCGGAAAAAGAAATATTTAACTTCGTACCCTCATTGGCTACCGACTGAATACCAATGGTCCCACCAAGAGATTCTACCACCGAGCGACAGAGCAACAATCCCAAGCCCGCAAACTGTTTTCGATCCTTGGTCGTGTAAAAAGACTCGAAGCAGCGACTTACCTGTTGTTCATCCATGCCACAACCGTTGTCTTCAATGGAAAGAAGAATGCCCGCTTCTCCTTCCTGCTGGGTCACAATGGAAATTGCAGGGCTTCGATCCTTGATGTCCTGCAACGCGTCGTAAGCGTTCGTCAAACCATTCATCAGAATCTGATTGATCTGATCCCCTTTTGCCAGAAAGGCAGGAAGGTTCGGGTCCAGGTCCAGGTCGATGGAAATGCCATACCACCTTTCGTCGTAGCGAAGAAGGCCCGCAACATCTCGAATGATTCCATTCAGATTCAGGAGTTGGGCGTCCGACTCAAGTGGGGCAGCGATTTGGGTGAGGTCCTCGGTAATAGAGATCAGCCGCCGAGAGTATTCTTGGATCTGTTGCCGGAATTCTTCTCGCTCCGCAGGATCCAATTGATCGTTGTCTAGCAGCTCTTGATTTAAACCCGCTATGGCGGTCACAGGATTCCCAATCTCATGCACCAGCCCCGCCGAGAAGTGAGCCAGGGATCCTTTTTGCTCTCGATGAGATCTCCCCTGCCGTTCCATCTCAAGCTCCTGTTCTCGGCTGCCCAACTCGCGGGCCATCTGATTCACACCTTCGATGAGAGACCCCAATTCGTCTTCTCGAGAAACAGGCAGCGCAGACCCTCGATAGCCATGCATGATTTCAACGACACGGCTCTGCAGCGTCCGAATATCACCAGCCATGCGTCTGAAGAAAATGCTTGAGCCAACCCCCAGAAAGGCCAACCCCAACAGGCCGAGCAAGAGCGCTGTGATCGCGACGGTATCACTGCGGCGATGATACTCCGCGAATCGCTCTTCTTGAAGTTCTCGATTCAGCAAGAGCAAGTTGTCTAGCTCTGCTTTGTTCAAGGCGAGAGCTTCTTTGAGCGTTCCTAGCTTCGCCGCACTGGGTTCGGTGACGGCATCCGCAAAGTATTTCAACAAACCTTTAAATGTCTCTGCGCGGGCGGGGTACAGTTCTTTAAGGGAATTGAGTTTTTCATTCAAGACGATAAATTCTTCGTGCACCATACCGACCACGGTCTTGCGATCAACAGTCTCTGTAATCAGAAACAGCTTCCCGTAGGCATCAAACAAAGCCAGGTTCGCTTCAACCAGTACAGCCTCTGCTTCCTTGATCTGCCGGTATTCCTCAAATTGACGAAGCAACGCATTTTTCTCGTGCATCACATATACGGCCACAAAAACGCTATAGGCGACAAGGAAAGCCGTGAATATCAAGCCTTTGAATCGCAAGGTTCTCCCTCGACCCAAGGACTGCGGTTCTTCTTTCACCAATTCAGGTTCTGCTTCTTTGTTCACTGCTCAACAACCTTCTACCCGGTGGACCCGGTGGCTGGCTCTACGAAAAGGTATCCCTACAACCAACCTATTGAAGGTAACCGGGGCATCCTCATTCTAACCTAAGTTTCAGCACGCTACCGCCTTCAACTTGTTCTCGATCCAATGCTATTTCGATTGTATTTGATCCACTGCTCATCCGATAGCGTGAAGCGAGTACCGCGCCATTCAACCCCGTTGCGTAGGGCAGAACCAATGTGGCCCTTCCCTCCGCATCTGCCTCCGTCCTGCTCTCCCACTTCACGATCCGCCCGCGGTTGGTTCGAAGGACCAACTCGGCGACCACTCGGGCCATGGAACGAGTCGATATCTGGACGCTGGCTCCATCTACGACCTCAAATATCTTGTAACGTTGACGGGTCAAACCTCTCCAAGTCTCCGAGGACTCGCTCTCGTAGACCAGGCGGTAGTTTCCAAGGGCCTCGCCATTCCCTTTCTCCATTTGCAGACCATCGAAAAAGTACAATCGACTGACGACGAGTTCCCAAAACTCGGGATCTGTGCTCACTTCATGGCCATAGGGGTATTTGCGGCGAACCTGAACCGGGCGAAGGGCCTCAGGCGGCGCAAAGGCCGCAGCGTAGTAGGCCTCCGTGATCGGGTTGTCGAGAAGCAGAAAGCCGATCTCGCGTCGTTTCAAGACCTCCGCGGCGGCCTCCGGCGATGGAGCGAGAAAGAAAGCGGCCGAATCTCGCATGGCGAATTCGCCGAGTGCCGTACCAAAAGGGTTTACCAACACCGGTTTGTGAGCGATGTACGCAATCTGGTGTCCGTAAGACCAATCAGCAAAAACAGCCTTCCGCTTCGGATGGAGATCAGGACGCCCTTCCAACCAGCTGAGGGTTTGGACCAGATCTTCCTCTGCAGGGTCCGCGGGTTCCAGGGCCTCAAGATAACCCCCGAAAAAGGGAAACAGCAGCAAGACCCCAAAGGCGATGGAAACGAGTGGCCGCGAAAACCGACCCTCACCCAGGCGGCGGCGAAATCTCTTCTCGAGTTCAAACCACAACCAGCCAGTGAAGATTGAAAGCGGCGCGCAGAGATAAAGGATGAAACGTTGCCGACCCAACGCGAGCAGGAAAAAGACAGCCCCCCAAAAGAGAAGGAAGCCAGTTTCGACCCGCCATTCCTTCCTATTCGCTTGCTGATAAAATACATACAGAACAAATGGAAACAGAAAGAGTGTCGGCCCGAACCACTGCATGGCGGTCCTGAACTCATCGAGGGGAGACACCCACCCCGCAAAAAATAGCGGATCAAACTCCTGGATGTTCCGATACCAATCGTTGCCCCGACCCAACGCAATGAGACCGTTCGCAATGGCCTCAGAGAATCCAGGCAAGACGAGGACTGCTAAACCAAGTGGCAGCGCCCCCGCAAGAACCAAATGAAGCAACTTCGTCCGGTTGCCGACCTCCGGGCCTCGGCTATGAAGAAACAAAAGGGTTGCTCCGAAGGTCGCCACCAAGAGCACGAGCACAACATGGAAGCCCGTGAGACTCTCCAAGCGCATTTCGCTCAAGGTTCCCGACGGCGCAAAGAGCAGTAGTGACAGGATCAACAGAACAGCGCCGACAAGGGACCCCGATAACAAGGAACGAAAAATTCTTTTCACCGCCCCATTCGACGGCGGGGACAGTAAGTACCAGAGGGCCGAAAAACCAAGTAACAGCAAAAGGTGCAATGCACTCCCCGGCCAGGACCAGAAGGCACCGGCAATTCCAACTCCCAGGAAAGTCGGTGCAAATATCGAGTAGCCCCGCCGAGGTGGAGCCCGCCAAGACAAGATGAACCCGAGGACCATCCAGAGAAGAAAGAAAAGCTCCGCGACATGTTGATCGGTTCTACCTACGCAGGAAAACAAAATATGGGCAGGTAGCACGGCCAGGACGAAGGTGGCCCGTCGCGCCACAGGGCCCTCGACCAATTGATGGGAGACCCACCAAAACAGCGGCAGGGTCAACACGCCAATCAAGACGGGCGCCAACACAGCAACCTGCTCGACTTCCAGCGCAGAGGGCGCCCCACCTCCGAACAACCAGGCGGTCGTCGCTATCGAAAAATCGTATAGAGGTGGCCATGGGATCTCTGCACCTGCGGGATAATTCATTCCGCTATCTCGCCAGGGCACGTGAGGATATCCCGCTACGATTCGCTGAATCCGAAGCAAATGGTAGTAAGCATCGTTCCCGATAAAACGGATGCCTTCCGCGCTGAACACATTGGACCAGGTGACAAACCGGGCCGCAGTGCCCACGATCATCACCGCGCCCAGGAAGAGCAGCCCCCGACAAGACCCTGCACGCAACGATCCTGACACGGAATCACAGACCTTCCCATGAGAAATTGAATTCGTTAGCGACGCCTGGTCAAAACTCATCGCATAGAGGATTAGCGAAATGTGCCCACTCTTTCGAATCGCTCGTCCGGGCACGCCAAACAGTAATTTCAGGTTTCTCAATTCTCGGAATCAAGAATGGCGGTCACCAATCCCGATCTAATGTTACCTGACTTGAAATTACATTCAGGGACATGCACATAGCGCTACAATATAAATATACTTTGATTTTTGTCTGTCTATATTGAGGCCCTGCGATCTAGAATTTCGGGCAGTACAGGCTATGATAAAAAGGCGGCTTCTGGTTAGAATTCCCTTAAAGTTGCCGAATAGAAGTTTTTGGAGCGATTTGTCTTGGCAGCCCCCCTCTTCTGTTTCTGTCGAAAAAAGTTTTTCCGATTTCCTTTCTTCCAAAGGCAAGTTCGGATCATTCTGCTTCTATCGTTCGCGTCTCTATATTTCGGCATGAACTCTCCTTTGACAGTCAACAGCGCAAAGGCAAATACTGAAACTCTCTCCTACGATCTCTTCAACCCCGCTCGATCCCGCACCACCTACGAGAAATTCTCCTCTCGAGCGGAGGCGGGAGACCCGGACGCCCAGAACGTCATCGGCTACATGCTCTTCTACGGAGAAGGCGTCGAACAAGACCACGACCGTGCCCACGATTGGTTTCACCGTGCAGCCGAGCAAGGACACGTGCAAGCCCAACGAAACCTTGGATTCCTACACTCCCAAACCATTGCCGGAGTCCCCGCAAGATTCAATGACTTCGAAGAGGCCAACTTTTGGCTGGGGCTCGCCTCGA
>PIVT01000190.1 GCA_003353845.1 Pseudomonadota bacterium
AGAATCGTAGAGCAGCTCAATTCAGCCCAGGTCGTCTTCGGACGGTCTGGGCTGTTTGCATTGCGGAAGCGATGTGGAGAGTGATTCCGAGAACGTGTGGTTAGGAGAAACGTTGACGGGACCGCTCGTTAGGCACCTTGTTTCGTGAATCGGAAATAGGCGAATTTCTGCTCTCTCTTTGTCGGTGTAATGTGAATTAGGGCTCGCTCTTCGACGAAGACGAAATCTCTTCCCAGCTCCCCCTGGAGCTTCTTGGCATCGTACTGCACGATATTCAGGCCACTGCACTTCGTTGGACCACCTGCCGCAAAGGTAGCAATGATCAGGTGGCCTCCCACCATCAAGCTGCGTTCTAAGACCTCTACATACTTCCTGCGGTCTGTCGCCTCAGTGAGAAAATGAAACACTGCCCGATCGTGCCAGAGATCAAACTGGTGTGGTGCAACGAACTCCGTCACGTCTGCTTCGATCCATTTGACCGCTCTTGCTTTCTCGCCTAATCGCTCCTTCGCGTAGGCCAGGGAGCCAGCCGCAATGTCCAATACCGTCACGTTGGGGAAGTCTTCATCGATGAGGTGGTCAACCAAGACCGAGGCACCGCCGCCCACGTCAATCATGTAGGCATCCTTGGCAACACCTGTGCCGTGGATCAGTTGCAGGGAGAGCATTGGCTCCTTCTGGTACCAGCTCACATCAAATGGCGATTTATCAGTGTAGATCTTTTCCCAGTGAATTTTTCTGTCCATTGTGTTTGTTCTCTGTTGTGCCCAAAGTCTGTAAATGATCGCCGCCCCGGCTAAGTCGTTACGGCAGACGATTCAACGAGTCCCGTTGAGAGACTGTTGGAGGTTAAGGCGTGAGCCCTGTAAAGTATTTTTAACCCGTCGAAATTTCAAGCAGATACGGGCGTAGAGTTACGGTTAAATCCGGCCCCCGCTACCACCTAGGACGGACGATTCCGAAAGGATCGTCCGTTTCTTTTTGTCTGCCGATTAGCGTGCCCGTCTTCGAAGGGTATTTGTCTCACTGTACGATTGGAGTAACCCCTAAAAATAGAACGGGTGGTCCCATGATTTGGGGCGGTTCGTATCCAGGCCTAATGAGGCGTTAGCCTTTTCGCCGCTTCGCGGCCAAGCCCATTAAGCCTATGCCGAGGAGGAGAGCAGTAGAGGGTTCGGGGATTGGAGCCATGCCAAATGTGAACCCGTGAAAAAGTTCCGTTGCTGTTGATGTCCAACTGATCTGGTTTACCCAGCCATCGAATTGGATGACTCCATGGAATTCGTTACCAGTAATGCTGCCATCGCCGAGCGAGTACGTGCCATCTCCATACATGCCTTGCCCTTCGCTCAACAAGCTGAACGATACACCTTCACCGAAGTCGTACGGCACTGCGATACTAGAACTCCCCAGGCTGACGATAGCCATCAGCGGGTTCAAAATTGGTTCCGAGAATGTAATTGTGTTCGAGCTAGCCCAATTCAAGCGAATTGCATCACACCCTGGCCCATTGTCGATTAAAGAACTACCCGTATACGGAGCGGGGCCAGGGCCAGGCTCGGTCCAGTAGTTGCCACCGCTACAGTCGGTCAGAACAGACCAGGCAGAGCCCGTAAAGGTCACATCCAGGTCGCCCCCAATGGTTCCCTGCGCGCTTTTATAGGCGGGTCCCTCTATTACAGAGCTTTGCCAATCGGTCCAGTCGATGGGCAAAGCGAACGCATGTCCCGACGTGGATCCGATCAGAAGCAAAGCTGCTGCGAAGGCGGTTAGTTTGGCGTGCATCTGCTTCCCCTCGACACTTACCTTTTCAACAAGAGGTCCGGAGAATAGGAAAGATATCGTGGCCTTACAACTGTTTGGTAATGAAGAGGATGAGATTCTGGACCTCGTCGCTGAGATCAACGGGCTTCGGCGCCGAACCTAGCTGGTCGTAGAGCGCTCATGGAGCCCTGAACGGGATCCGAATCCGAAGGCTCCCCTGCCCCATATGCTTTCGGTGTGATCGGGCCCCCGCTACCAACAAAATTAAACGGACGGTCCCACTCCTGGGGCCGTCCGTTTCTTTTTGCCTGGTGATCAACTTGCCCGTGTATCCACACTACTCGTGTGACGGTTCTAACTGAGCGCTTAAGTTCAACTCAACGCTTTGATCGTCAATCAGTAATCGCACCCACCGCTAGCGGTTCCTGCGCAAACGGATCCCGTTCTGGAGTCAGGTCTTGCGCTCCAGTGCCTGGCAGGATCTCGAAGCCCATGTCGAACTGAACCAGCATGGACTGCAATTGATCGATGGGTTTGCGGTTGCCGAGCAGCTTGGCCTTGCCCGACTTGATTTGCTCATCCATGCTGACGGCCCCCATCATAGTCTTCTCCAAGTCAGCGCGATCGATGGTTACGGTCAGGTCGGGTTTCTTCGCCTGAACGCCCTTGATATTGGTGAGAGTGGCATTGCTCAATTCAACGACATACTCTTCGCCATTGTCAGGCGTCACCAGGTTGATGACGAAGTTGATCCCGTCGGCCTTCTTGCTGTCGAGGCGGATGCCCAAGAAGTCCAGCCAAAGGCCCGTCGACATGGCTCGGATCATATCAGGGCCGGTGGTTTTCGGTGATGCTCCTTGCGGGATCCCGTTACGCAGTTCAAAAGCGCCAGCCAAGAAACTGTTACGCACGCTGGGGCTTTCCTTCTGGAAGCCGATTTGCTCGAAGACATCAGCCAGCAAATCCTTGGCGGGTTGGTTGGTGGGTTCGGCATAAATCAGTTTGTTGAGAATTTCCATGGCCAGGCGGTACTCGCCCTTGTCGTAAAGCTCTTGTCCCTTGGCGATGATCTTGTCTGAGCCACCCATCATCTCGACATAGAGCGGCGCGGAATCCTTTGGCGAGAGCGGGATCAAGGTCGCGGGATTGGCATCCCAGTAGACTAGATAACGATTGAGCACCGAACGGCTGTTGTGTTCTTCAGAACCGTGATAGCTGTGGGCAGCCCAACT
>PIVT01000672.1 GCA_003353845.1 Pseudomonadota bacterium
CCCCTAATATATGCGCCATTTATATGTACGCCCCCCGTAGAGGGGCGGGGACAAGGTTGCAGATCACAACACGCCGTGAATCACACGCAGCTCCGTTCTTTTCACGTCACATGTGAATCACATGTGAATCACACGTGAATCACATGGGCCAATTTTGGCCGCCCCCCCTAGTCAGTACTGCCTTCAACGATGGTGCGGGTCTGCAACTCACGCGGCGCAGCGAGGACGCACTCATAGAAAGCGTCGTTGATGGCGTAGGCCTCACGAATCAAGTCCAACTTGCCTTCCGCGTTAGCGATGTCCTCGTCGTGCTTGCCTTCGATTTTTTCGCATACTGCGTGCCAGCCCTTCGCTTTGCCGCCGTAAGCAGGGCCCTTGCCTGTCTTGCACCACTCGAGGTCGACACACCTCCGATACTCATCATACTCTTCTGTTTCGTCGCGCAGGACCACCCCTTCAAACTTAGTCTTGAGCCGAAAACGAGCGGCGGGGTCCGTGTCCTCTGGCACAATAAGAAGAGCCGCCTCCCATGGCTCCGAATACGCGTGGAAGGCATTCTCCGTGATGTCGATCAGCGCTTGGTTTGGCGCAGGATGCGGAGCTGGAGCGCGTGGGTCCACGAGGTCCTCTGGTTCCCAGTACTTTACGAACTCATGATCGTGGTCGACTGTATCACCTTCGAGCCACGATCTTTTTATCCGCAAAGCGCTAAACCGGAACTTC
>PIVT01000674.1 GCA_003353845.1 Pseudomonadota bacterium
AGCTCCATAAGCTCTTGGGACCGATCAAAACTGTCAACAGTGTTTGCAAGGCGAGTAACTGCATTCGCCATGCCCCATTTAGTCAAGTTTGTCGGCAATCCCTCGTCGCCTCGCAACAGGTTCTCAAGAATTGAATCACCCTCGCCTTGCGTTAAGCCGGTACGCTGCACCAGCTCCTCAACTGCTTTGACAGGGTGCTGCACCTCGTCGCCACGATTAGCCGCGCGCATTCTCTCACACAGCGCGAGGAATTGAGCCGGATCGGACAGCGCGCCGATAGTGTCGCGGATCTTGAGCATTAGCGCGCGATCATCTGCCTGGACTGTGTCGCCTTGATAGATTGAAAAATCTTCCCCGGCTTCCACTTTACGCCCAAGGTGCGCGCGTCTCATTTTGCCGTCTTTCATGGCGCTACCTGCTACCATACCATTTGTGCAAACCAGACGGTAAAGCATGGGAGTGATAGACAGCGCGCCTCCGCCGATCTCGGAATTGCTAATGGTTACGCCCATTTGAACCGGGTCATTCACTGCAACGGCATTCTCCATAGTGGGGAAGCGCGCATTGATATAGAGGCGACGATCCGTCACTTCAGTTGACACCAGCTCGATTTGCTGGCTTTCCGCGACTTTCTGAAAAGACTGCAACACGCCCTCAGCAATCTGGTCATTGTCTATGCGGTGATAGCGATCAGACAGGAAAGCGCGCGCGTTGCCGTC
>PIVT01000191.1 GCA_003353845.1 Pseudomonadota bacterium
AAAGCGTACTTCGCCTTGATGCAGCCTTCCCAGCTAACCGGCACATAGTCCGGCCTGATATCCAGAACGCGCTTTGCCTTCTCGATCTTGCGCCGCACTACCAGCTCGCTATCGTCTTTCTTTGTAAATCCAGCCATTGTCACTCCTTATAGCTTACGCTCAGCAGCTTGTCAACTCTTGCGCTTACGTTTTTTACGCCGCGCAGCCTTAACTTTCTCCTCTAGCTTCTCCTTCCATTCACCATATCTCGGGAACGTCGCCATTAAATCCTCGAACTCGTCCTGGGACAGCGTCTCTGTCCACTTGTCCGCGTCGGCAATGATCAGGTACTGGCGACGCTGCCCGTTCCACAGGAAGCCGTCCAAACTATCCGAACACTTCAGCATCTTGACGCCTTGCTGCATCAGCGACGACATAATTGGGTCGCCAGGGTGCTTACGCGACATGGTCCGCATCTCCTCACTAAGCAACGGCATCAACAACCTCAGCTCCTCGGACGTGTAGAAGGGCCGGATTTGTATTTTGGGAAGGGCCTGGCTGACGTCCGCAGCCAAGCGTGTCTCTTTCTCTTCACTAACTGCCCAACTCAGCGCCGCTTCGATCCAGTTAACCACGATGTTGCCCTTCCGGCCTTCGCGTATCTGGTTGCCGATCTTCTGAATGGGGGAAAGACTTGCAACGTACGCTGCACGTTTCTCACGGGTCGCTGGTGCGTTGCGCGGAGGCTCCCAGCCCTCAAGGTCGTAGTCGAGGAAGTAACGTAGTAGCTTGGCGCTCCCGTCGTCTGCTATCCAGTCACCTATACGGTTATAAAAGGCTTCACCCTCGGGGTGACGTTCGGGACAACCAATGACAATCATACGCCGGTCGTCGTTGGAGAAAGCCCCGGCACTACGTTCGTTACTGGTGAAGAGATAAAACGTGTAGCTGTTGACCTGGCGGCTCTGCCTGTACTTCTCATTGCACGGCTGGCGCAGATCAGTGACCAATCGCTTCAACGTGTCCAGATTGTAGGACATACGCGCCGCCTTGGCTTCGTTCATTACACAGATCAATGACGTCTCAATCCAGCCGTTGAAAGGTGCGCCCAGCTCGTCGGAACTCATAACCTTGTTGTACGGCGCAACCATATTGGCGACAATGTCGCAGAACATAGACTTACCCGATCCTTGGTCGCCCAGCAACATCACCGCCAGCCCCACTTTCTTGTCCAGGTTCTGTATCTTATAGCAGATCGTCTTCCACATCAGGTCGATATCGAACTCGTCTGTCTGGCTCATAAGATAGTCGTACAGTTCAAAGAATGGATCAACATCCTCATCTGTCACCTCGCTCCCGAACGGGCTGAGGCCCCGGAAACGGTTGTAAGCTACGCCGCCGCCCGGCAGCTTGACTGCCTTGTCGTCTGTGTTGGGGACAAACACTGTATCGTCGTAGCGTCGGGCGTGGGGGTGTGTCAGGAACTCCGCCGCGACCGACATTTTGATCAGCTTGTCACCTTTGGCGTTTGGTACTTCAAGAATACGGGCGGAATACTCGTCGCCGCTTGTGAAGTCGCCTTTCTTCATCCAGATATCTTTCCCGGTATCGAGCAATAGCCCTTCGCGTTTGATGTAGGCGACGTCTGCGTTCATGCGCAACACTTCCCGGTTCATCCGGCCCATGTCAGGCGCAGCTCTTAACAGGTTGAACAACTCTTTCTTCCCATGATTGACCAGATAGTCATCCACTCCCTGCTTTGCTCCCCCAGGCAGGTCAGGCAGGCGCACAAGGAAGGCGTCAGCCCCGCGCTTCATACATAGCTCAGTGATCAAACGTCCCTCAGCGGCCTGTATACGGCTGTTGGAGAGCGCGTCACTATCGTAGCAGATGAACACTTGTCGGCCCTTCCATTCGACCTTTTCCAGAAGCGGAAGCAGCTCGCCGTCATGCGTGAAATTGTAGACACCGCCCAACCCAATCGTCGGTATATCTGCCAGACACGCGGCCAACGCCTTCTTCTCTCCTTCTGTGATCATAATCGGCACCGTCACGTCCTCGGCTATATCGAGCCAGTCCATCACCGCTGGGAAGTAGGGGTGGACACCACTGCTCTGAGGCTGGCTGTAGCGCAACGCCTTCTTCTTCGTGAAGCCCTGCTTTCCCTTCTTCTCCGGGTAGTAGCGTACTCTACAAAACGGGACCTCTTCCCCGTCTCTCTCGTAAGGTATATATTCGTCAGTCCACGGATCAACGTATGGGATTATTAGAGCAGGATGGGCTTGGAAGTCAGGGCAGACTTTACTAGCGTCTGGTACGCTGTACATCTCAGCCTCTTTGGCTTCATGTACTTCAATCCCCGACCGCGCCAAGTCCTCTTTGGCGGGCTTGTGCATGGGGACCTGTTATAGTTCGAGGTTACGTGTCTTCACTACTTGTTGGATGAACATGGCCTGCATGATCGCATCGCCCAGCGCATCGTGTGCAACAAACACCTCTCCGTTCTCAGGCGGGTCGTACGTCTCCCCACTACAGAAGGTTCGCTGATCCTTAACCCTCGCATAATGGACCGGCCAATCAAGCCCGACCTGGATCGCAAGGTTCTCCATAATCGTCCAGTCGAAGTGCGGCCCACGCACCCAGACATGGCAGTCCCGCAAGTGGCTATTCTCCCCGTCCATTGCTTCCGTGTTTGCCGTGATAAACTCGATGATTTGTGCAAGCCCGCTCTGCACGTCCATATAGGGCTGGGGGAAGGGTGTCTTGTCCATCCCTACCAACTGCTCAGTCCACCAATAGAATGTATCGCTTGATATGGTGCGGTTGTTCCTGACCTGGACGCCGACCTCAAGCGAGACGTGACTGTGCGGACCCACTACATTCTGTACGTTCGGATCGAACTTACATATACCGACCGAAAGGACCACAGCCGTTGCCCGCGTGTCTAATGTCTCAATGTCAAGGGAAAAATGGGATGGTGCTGTCATGCTATGT
>PIVT01000675.1 GCA_003353845.1 Pseudomonadota bacterium
TGAGGACGTGGATGAAGATGAAGCGGAAGACGAGGATGAAAAACCGGCAAGGAAGTCCCGCCGTTCCTCCCGTCGCAAGTCCAAGGCTGAGGAGCCTGAAGCAGACGATGACGAGGATGAAGACGAGGAGGATGAAAAGCCTAAGCGTCGATCCTCCCGCCGTAAGTCGTCACGCACCAAGGAAAAGCTGAAAGGTGACGAAGACGAAGACGAGGATGAAGACGACGAACCAGTGAGCAAGCGTGCTCGCAAACAGTTCGACAAGAAAGTCCAGGATCGTCTCGATGATGACGAAGACGAGGATGAAGACGAAGAGGAGCCAGCTCCTAAGAAGCGTCGATCACAGGGGCGCAAGTCCCGGTCGAAGGTCAAGGATGATGAAGTCGTGACTGAGAACGAGGACGACCCTGTCTACTTCCAGAGCATTGACTATGACAAGCTGGCTGCGGCTGTGCTTGACGAGATGGCAGCGCGCCTTAGTGGCGACGGTTGACACTCATAGCATGATCTGCTAGAGAGGAATTGTTCCAAGGGAAAATGTGAACAACGTCCTACCGATTAAGCCCTGCATTGCGCCAAGCTCTGCGGGGCTTTTTCTATTTGGCTTTGCCTGCGATCTTCTCGATCATCCGAATGCCACTCATACCCAGCAAAGCCAGGACCAGTTCAAAGAGGGCGTCGGCGCTCACTGGGTAGGCCGTCAGCTCGCCTGTAGC
>PIVT01000088.1 GCA_003353845.1 Pseudomonadota bacterium
GCTACGCCGACAATTGGAACTCGCTTTGTATGAAGCCCAGATCGGGCAAGGAGAAGTTGAGCAAGGCATCCTGGGCCTGAAGGGAATGATCGAATCCGACCCGGACAGCCCGCTGATTTGGGAAAAACTACTCTTGGCACTTGTCGCACAGGGTCAACTGGATGAAGCCATCGCTTTGCTCAGCGCGTCGCTTGAGGAAAATCCAGATTTCCTGGCGCTCTACCCCTTCCTAGCCCGTCTTTACGGAATGAAAGGGGATCTCGAAGCTGCAGAACTCGTCCTGATCGAACTCGCCGAAAATTCGAAGAGCACAACCCACTATCTCACCTTGATTGAGTTCTATCGCACTTCGGGCAATCGCGATCGCATGCATGAAGTCTTTCGAGAAGCCATTGAAATCTTCCCAGAGGACCCCACGCTCCACCGCTTCCTGGCCGATGACCTCATTCAAGTGGGGCGACTCGAAGAAGGGGCGTACGAGTTAGAGTTGTTTCGCAAGAACGCAAAAGACCCACGCGAGGTTCGCTACCTCGAAGCCGCATTGGCCTTGGGCAAAGGGGACGCTGCAGAGGCGAGAGACATCCTCATTGAACTGGTCTCGGAACTCGATGCCGCGCACACACAGTATTTACTGGGACGTGCCCTGGAAGAGTTGGGCGACACCGAAGGAGCCAAACGCCGCTACTCCCTCGCTTCTCAGCGCAATCCCAAAGACCCGGTTCCTATAATCGCACTATTGCGCATGGCATACGAACGAGGAGATTGGCGTACCATTGGCGGGCTATCCGAACGAATCATCACACTCTCGCCTCAATCCGTGGAAGTGTGGGATGGTTTAATCTCGGGTTATATCAAGCTTGGGGAATTTGCCCGCGCCGAAAACCTGGCGCGTACTCTCATCAAAAACTACCCCGAGAATATCGATGGGAAGATTGCGCTAGCGCGTGTGCTACGCAGCCAGAAACGTTTCGAAGAAGCCCTGACCTCCCTTGAAGAAACCGAGGCCGAGCAAGGAGAGACGCCGAGGCTTGTGGCCGAACGAGCACTGAACATTGCGCTGCTGGGCGATCCACCGGCTGGCATCGAAGTCCTGAAAAAAGGAATCGAAAAGTATCCCGAAGAAGCCCGGCTATACCAGGTGAATGCGGCAATTTTGTTTCTCGCGAATCGCAGAGAAGAAGGCTCCCAAGCGGTGGATCAAGCCTTGGCCCTGACGCCTTCTGATCCAAGCCCTCTTCTTACACGAGCGCGCTATCTGCTTTCCATCGGAGATTTCACTGGCGCCGAACAAGACTGCACGGCGTATATTGCCCTGCGTCCCGATGACTCCAATGCGTATTACATTTTAGGAACCATATACATGCTGGCGCAGCAAACCCAGAATGCTGTCGATGCCTTCCGGAGGTCGTCCGAGCTGGACTCGCTGGCGTTCAAGCCCTTGAACAATGTCGCCACCCTGCTTATGGAAGAAGGCGATCTCGATGGAGCATTGGAAGCCGCACAAGGGGCTTATGCCATCGCCAGTGATAACCCCTATGTCATCGACACACTGGGCTGGATCTACTTGCAAAAGGGTTTGACTGAACGCTCCATCGCCTTGTTGGAAATAGCAGTGGCTTCAGAACCCAGGCTTCCTGAAGTGGAGCTTCACCTGGCCCTGGCTCAAATACAGGCCGGAAACACAGAGAAGGCTCGAAAATTGCTCACAGCCTTGCAAGCTCGTGACAACCTCGATGCCACACTACAAGCACAGGTAGAGGAAGCCTTAAATGCACTCTAGTTCGCTCAAGCACAGTCTCCCCTGTTTTTTCGCCTCGGTGTCTTTGGCAATGTTTCTAATTGGTTGCGACCGAGTCATTCCGAAAGCAGATCTAGAGCAAGAACTCACCACCCTCGAGCGGCCCAATCTCGTGTTGATCATCGTCGATACGCTTCGTGCCGACAAAACCAGCCCCTATGGATTTGAGCAAGACACGACCCCTGAACTTTCTCGCTGGGCGGACCGAGGCTTGCTATTCGAGCGCACGCGGGCGCAGTCCTCGTGGACGAAGATGTCCATGGCTTCGTTGTTTACGTCTCTTTGGCCCAACAGCCACGGTATTCGACTCGCTACCGATGGCCTCTCCGACGGAGCCACGACCCTGGCGGAAACCCTGAAGCAAGCTGGCTACCGAACCTTCGCTGTTCAATCCAATGGTTGGCTGGATCAATCCTTCGGTTTTCAACAAGGTTTTGACCGCTATGTCTTCCCTAAAAGTGGGAAGGTTTCCGAGAGCCTCTCAACGGGATCCGTCTGGCCACATGCAGATCGAATCTATGAAGAGGCCGTGCGAATCATCGACGTACAGACGAAAGAAGAACCCTTTTTTCTCTATCTCCATTTCATGGATGTGCACCAATTCGCCGCGCCTCCTGAATTCAAGACTTTCGGAATGGACACTGAGGGTTCCTACCTCGCAAGCATTCGCTGGACCGACGATGCCATTGAGCGCGTTCGCAAGAAACTCAGTCGTGAGGGTTTTCTGGACAATACCGTCATGGTATTTGCATCGGACCACGGTGAGACTTTTGGAGAGCACCGCGTGAACGGGCATGCGCGCAACGTGCTCACCCCGGTATTGCACGTACCGCTGGTCATCCGCTTACCTTTTCCCACCGAGCCCGTTCGCATCTCCTCGCAGATCCGCAACCTGGACATCGCACCAACGCTACTCGATCTATTGGGAATCGAGATTCCAGAAAGCTTCCAGGGCGAATCTTTGATTCCCCTCATAGAAATGGAGAGGTTGAGCGAAAGCAAAACCGATCGAGTGACCTTTGCTGCACTGGGCCAGCCGTTGTTTCAGGACGCCTCCATTCAGATTTCTGCAAACGATGGCGACTGGACGCTTGCGCGCAACGTAAAGCCCGACCCCAAACCGGGGGAATTTCTTTTCGATCGAAAGGTCGACCCCATCGAGAACGTGAATCTCATTGAGCTTGAAAAGAATCAGGCAGAACGCATGCGCGCTCTACTCGACTCTCACCTTGACGAAAAAACTCGGGAAGGGGTGCTGGATTCTGATGTCACCATCGACCCCGAAATCGAGAAACGACTCCGAGCGCTGGGCTATTTGGAATAAATCGCTGGAATAGAAAGTCAGGACTCTTGGTGGATGTAACGCCCGCTTTAGGGCCCGTGGATATAGAAAGCCCGGCATTCCAAACTGAAATGCCGGGCTCATCACTCGGGGGATGCAATGCACTGTTTCAAGATCAGCGCTTGCGGCGACGTGTGCTCCCGAAACATGCGAGACCGATGATACCGCCACCGAGAAGCAGTGCGGTATTGGGCTCAGGCACGAACGTTCGCGAAACCTCAACACCCACAACATTCCACATCGACATCGGTACTGCGAGATTGATCAGCGTGGAGGCAAGGTTATGACTCAGAGGAACCGGACCAGCCGGATCAGCCACCGTTGCTAGCCCCAGGAAACTCAAGGTTGTCGGCGGACCCGCTGTGTTAAAATTCCCATAACCTATAATCTGCTTACCTACGAATGGGATGGGCAGAGAGTGCGGGTTCGTCGCCGTCGGCATTCCTGCAATGTTTGTACACTGCAGAGCTGCACCCAGGTTGGAACAATTAGCGGCTGCCGTCATCAGCCCGTTGAGTCCCGGAAGTTTCAACCCAGAAGTTTTCGTGATCGAGGTATAACTGGCTGGAAAGCTAAGGCTCCCCCAGGTTCCAATCTGAGTTGCCGTCCCCATGGTGAGCCAAGCCGTACCGGTCATCGAGAGAATGCCACCTACAAAAAGCACCACCGGCCCCGAGGCGTTGAGGCTCATCATCTGAGCGCCACCTGAAGCAATTGTCGTCCCCGTACCCGTACCCGCGTGATCATAACGAATGGTCATGCTACCGGTTAATGGCGCAGCAACCTTGTTGGCCGGACCGCCCAAAAAGGTGGTATCCAAACTGACGTTGTATAGTACATCCACAAAGCCGAGGGCTTTGGCCGAGGGCGAATAGACACCCAGGGCTAGCACAACAAAAAGTAAAACAAAGTAGTTCTTACGCATTGCAATTCCCCTTAAAATGGCACCTGTTAAGCCAACACCTTTCCCCATCAAGTGCTGTGGCCTCCTCAATTTCGAGACGGCCGTTTTGAATTCCTTTCTTCCGCAATACACTTATCGGCGGATTGCGCAATCCAGAGACTCTTTACAGGTCCATCTTAGTGCAATTTGCATACCATTCTTTATATAATATTTGCGTACAATGTATTACTCTGGTTTTACAAATAGTTATAAAACATTCCACCAGTATGTTTACATACCAGGTAGTCAGAAATAACACCAATTAGGGAAAAAAACTTCCAGAATAAGGAAAAATTGTCCTTCAGTCGGGCCGGGAACGAAAACTGAGGGCTACCCCTGCAAGTCACCCTGAAGCCACCCTGCTCCAATTCAACGGCTTCTTATCGATCCCTCTCAATCTCAGATATGATGCTTATTCTAGATAAACATGCAGCAGGCCCCGAAAAAATTTGAAACCTGCCGCATTAGCTTGATTTACTTAGGAGAAAAGCCCCTGTCGCCGAGAGCTGCCTAGGCTCTCTTTCGCCAGCCTGCAAACCCTGCGAGACCGATGATACCGCCACCGAGAAGCAATGCGGTATTGGGCTCAGGGGTTCGCGAAATCTCAACACCTACAATGCTGTTCAGCTCCATCGGTATCCCGATACCGATCAGCGTGGAGGCAATTTGAACAGAAAAGGGAGCCGAAGCAGTCGTCGCACTCACCGTTTGTAGCCTCAGAAAACTCAAGGTTGTCGGCGGGCCTGCTGTGTTAAAATTCCCATAACCTTTCAGCGCTTTATTTGTAAATGAGACTGGCAGAGTGTGCGGGTTCAACGTCGGCGGCATTCCCGCAAAGCCTGTACACGCGGTACCTCCTGTAAATGTTACTCCTGTACCCATTGTTGTTACTACTGCACCAATGTTGTGACAATTAGCGTCCGCCGTCAGCAGCCCGCTGAATCCCGGCAGATTCAACCCAGAAGTTTTCGTTATCGAGGTATAACTGGCTGGAAAGGGAATGCTCCCCCAGGTTCCAACCGTTCCCGGCCCAATCGTGAGCCAAGCCGTACCCGTCATCGAGAGAATGCCCCCAACATAAAGCACCACCGGCCCGGTAGCCGACAGGCCCATCATCTGAGCGGCACCTGGGGCAATTGTCGTCCCCGAAAAACCCGTACCCGCGTGTTCATAACGAATGGTCATGAAACCACTCATCGGCGAAGCAACCGGGGATGCACCGCCACCGAAGGTGACATCCAACTCGACGTCGTATAGTACATCCACAAAGCCGATGGCTTTGGCCGAGGGCGAATAGACACCCAGGGCTAGCACAACAAAAAGTAAAACAAAGCAATTCTTACGCATTGCAATTCCCCTTAATATAATGACACCTGTTAAGCCAACACCTATCCCCATCAAGTGTTGGACCCTCCTCAATTTCGAGGCAGCCGTTTCATTCAAATTTCTTTTCTTCGCAATTCACTTATCGGCGGATTTCGCCATCCACCAAACCGATTCAGGTGTCTTTGATTGCAACTTGCATACCAATCACTGTGCTTTTTTGGCGTACAACGTAACATTGTTTGTTTTCCATAACTTGAAAAACATTCCCCCAGTATGTTTACATACCAGGTATGTCAGTAATAATACTGATTAGGAAAAAAACTTCCCAAACAAGGAAAAATTGTCCTTCAGTCTGGCAAGAAACGAAGATTGAGGGCTACCCCCTGCAGGTCACCCTGTTCCAATTCGACGACCTCTTATCGGTCCCTCTCAATCTCAGAAAGGTGCGAAGACATTTCTTTCAAGAGTCAATCCACCAACACTGACTCGATTCGAGTCATCCGATAAATGCTGCCTCGCTGAAGGAGGTCTTTTCGGCCCACCGTAATTTCAGGACTGTAAAAATCCCAAACCGTTTCACCTTCACGAGTGACTTCAAAAACATGCCCTTCGTTAAACTCGGTAATCAACAGGTTTCCATTGGCAAGTTCCTGACGGACTAATCCAGGGATCGACGAAAGGCCAACATTTTTTCCGGGGTTTCGGAGTAGTCACGCACGTCAGGCGTGTTGATACTCTCCTCAATCACCCCTGGGTTGTAGGAGTGACAGACCCCTTTGGCCATCGGCTCATCCGCTACGCGGCTGCCTGCCAACCCGTCCATTAGAATGCGACGAGTGATGGAAACGTAGTGAGTGCGCTGCAATACGAGTGCGGCCTCTAATTGGTCGTTGTCCAAGGCATCACGGGCCCAGGACGTAAACCCCTTTCGTAGATTCCTTCCTGTAAACGGATCCGGGCTGAGAAACTCCCCCCCTCGGAGCACGCCGGAAAGAACCCCTTCGCCATTGCGCTGCACCTCGAAACGCATCTCACCATCGCTTTCGTCCCAGACCAGGCCATCGTACTGCCGCTGCTTCTCCTCCCGCTTGGCGTGAGTCACGGCCAGTGAAAGCAAGTCGAAAGCATGCGTGCAATTGGCGCGCGGATCCGTTCGCTCGCATAACGCCAAAGGAGAATCGGAAAGCAGCGAGCCAACTAGCACCAGGAGAGGATCTCTTGCTCCGTCGCAGGTGCTCTTGGGTACCCGTAGAAATTCGGATTCGATCTCGGTAATAACGCACCCGTCGTGGCCCATGGAAATGCGAAACGCGTGGTTATCATCCTCCAACTCGGCGATCACCCGCTGCCCTGCAGAGCGCAGCAGAATGCGACGTCGAAAGACACCGCTGCCGTAGTTCGGGTTGGCTTCGATATGAATGGGTTTGCTATTCATGCGGTCTCACTCCGTGAGGCGCCTTACGGAGAAATCCCGCTGGCCAGCCGACCTGTGCATGCTACCAAAACCCAAGTAAAGAAGGACCTATCGGTTCCCCAAATCCCGTTGGCGGTATTGAGCAGTAAGACCTCACTCTGCCTCAACCCGTGCGCTGCTTGAGCGCACGGCCGCAGGCAGCTTGTAGATAGACATAAGGGTGTAGAGACCCATGGTCCACAGCACGGCCATGCCCACACCGGAATCCACGGGGTCGACGGTGAGGAAGAGGGCAAAGCCGCCATAGAGCAAGTAAGGGATGGAGTCGATCCAGGGGCTCACCACGCGTTCCTTGGGCATTTCGATTCGTGGGGCGATGAACTGGCAGTAGATGAAGTACATACCAAAGGCCATGAGGGACCAGCCCAGGAATTCACTCATGGGGACACCGTAGAAAGTATTGGGTGAGTCGATGGTGAGGCCGACGTATTCGTACAGGCCCATCTTCATTGCGGTGGGCTCAATACCGAAGAGCCAGGCGACGTGGATCATGGCGAAGATCGCGCAGCGAAAAATCATGCGGATAAACCCCTCGCCCTTTTCGGCGACGACCACAGCACGCTCGTGCAGCAGGATGCTCCCGATCACCAAGGGCGGCCACATAAACGCGCCGACGGTAAAAGGAACAACAAAGGGCACATCACCGATCTTGGGACCCACCAGTAGGTCATCGTAGATCAAGTGCCCGAAGAAGATTCCGCCGAAGGAGATGTTGATCTGCTCGCAGGTCCACTCGCCCAAGACACAGATCGCGAAGAAAGCCAGCGCCTGTTTGCCGCCGATGTGATGGACAGCATGCATAGCCACCATCAAGAGCATGGCCGACGCCTGAACGATTCCCCAATTGGCAGGAAGAGTCTGCCCGGTGGGAAGCGCGATCATCACGCAGATGGACACGACTTGTATCAACGTGAGCACCAACAACACCTTGTAGAACCAGCCCTTGCCTAGTAGGTCATTCATACTCGTCGACACCCCTCGTGTTGAAACTTGGGTTCAGATTAATTTTTAGGATTTCAATAGAGTGTGAGGCATCACGAGAGGAAGGATCTTGTCCGGTCCGGTCCCGTGTTTGGTTGATTGTGGCCAAAGGCTTACCTTTACTTACTCCAGATTCCCCGCTGCATGCTTGGCCGCAATGTAACCAAAGGTCATGGCAGGACCGATGGTGGCCCCGGCCCCGGGATAGGTATTGCCCATGACGGAGGCCGCAGAGTTGCCAGCCGCATAGAGCCCTTGGATGACTTCCCCGTTCTCGCGAAGGACTTGGGCCTTCTCATTGGTCACCAACCCACCCTTTGTGCCCAGATCGCCGGGGTGGACTGGGACAGAATAGAAGGGAGGCTTCTCAATGGGAGCCAGGCCGGGATTCGGCCCGACTGAAGGGTCGCCGTAGTAGCGATCGTAATCACTATCGCCTCTTCCAAAGTCCAAATCCTTACCCTTGCGGGCGAACTCGTTGAACTTCTGGACGGTATTCGTCAAGCCCTCTGGGTCGACACCCGCCTGCTCGGCAAGTTCCTCAATCGTATCCGCCTTGCAGATATATCCGTTCTTCAAGTGTCTTCGCGGCGTGAGGCCGGGGAAAAACGGGCCCAGGAAATATCGATTGCGAAACCGTTGATCTAGAATCATGAAGCAAGGAATACCTATAGTTCCTTCGGCATCCTCCTCATACATCGTATGAATCACATCCACATAGGATGTCGACTCATTTACGAAACGCCGCCCCTTGACGTTCACCATAAGGGAACCTGGATAGGATCGGTCCACAAGCATGGGAAAAGGTGGGTCACCCGGCGCCACCAGGGTCGGCATGCCCCACGTATCGTCCATCAAGTCGATGGCCGCGCCGGCATCGATTCCCATTTGGATGAGATCCCCGGTGTTGTCCGGAGAGCCCAGCGTCCAATCTGTGCTGACGGGGTGCTTCTGGTACTTCTCTCTCATGGCTTGATTATGAGGGAAGCCACCCGCAGCAAGAACAACGCCTTTAGTCGCACGAATTCGGATTCTCTTTCCGTCCTTTTCCACTTCGACACCGATGGCAGAGCGTTTTTCTCCACTAGTAAAGCCGTCCTCAAAAATAATCTCTCTAACAGGTGAGCTCAACCAGATCGGAACGCCCTGATCCTGCACAGCCTTCCGCAGACGGCCCGTCAATGCCCCGCCTAAACCAAAATGCCTTCTCCGAAAAACTATGGCGAACAGGTTTCTTCCGAGAATCTTAAAAAGATCAATCAGGTGAGAAGGATTGGTCATGGCCAAGCCGATCTTCTTTACTTCGGGAATGGTAATGGTCCAGCCGAAGGGAGGATTGATGGGGGAGAGGCGTTGCTCCTTGTACGTATCCCCAAGGTGTATCCCGGCGAAGACCGGCGTCTCGATCCCGCGACCGTGGCTCAAACCGCCCGGTCGTTCAGGATAATAATCAGAAAGTCCAGGCGTGGGTTTGAACTTCATATGGGGCAGCTTTGCAAGGGTGCGAGCCATCTCTGGCGCATGAATCAGGAAGGCTTCCTGATTGGCTGCGGGCGTGCGATCCCCCACGGTGTGCTTCATATAGGTTCGGGCTTTGTCCAGGGAGTCCTCGATGCCCGCTTCGGCCATGAGATGATTATTGGGGATCCACATCCCTCCCCCGGAAAGCGCCGTAGACCCTCCGTAAGTTTCAGATTTCTCCACGATCAGTGGATCGAGGCCTTCCAGTTTTGCCGTCAGGGCGGCCGCCATTCCGGCGCTGCCGGAACCGACAACAACCAGATCTACTTCATGGTTCCAGCTTGTCATACCTACTTCTTTCAACTCCTATACAAGATTATTCTTTCGCAAAGAAATGGGGTGGATTGGGAATTTCCGGATGTGCTTGATACCAACGTGCGCATTCGATGATGGATTCTTCCACCGGTCGAGGGTTCCAGCCCAGTTCATTTCGCGCCTTGCTATTGTCGTAATCCTTCAGGATGCACATGAGTCCGAAGCTCTTCATGGTGACCGAGGTATCTCTTCCCAAAAGCCAGTTGAATTTTTCATTCAACCAGCAGGCAATCCAAACAAATAAAACCGGAATTTTCAGGCGATTGGGTTTTCGACCAACGGCCTCGGAAGCGATGGCATGTAGTTCCTCTAAGCTGTACGAATAATCAGTCAGCAAATAGCGCTCACCCACTCGACCGTGCTTCTCAGCCAGGATCATACCGTCGGCAACATCTTGTATCCCAACGGCAGGCATACTCACATCCCAGCCACAGGGAAACTTCCCTTCAACGACCATTTTGATCATCCAGCCGTGGGGAGTGGGTTGGCTGTCCCCTGCCCCGTAAGTGTAAGGCGCGTTGCAAGAGATACCGGGAAGACCTCGCTTGCAGTAATCAAAAAGCATATTTTCTGCAGCTACCCGTACGCGGGCATATTCCGAGGCTTGATCCCACCAGTTAAACGCATCTTCCTCGCTGGCGACTCCACTGACATGGGTACCGATGGTAATGATGGTGCTGGTATAAATGAACCGTTTCACCTTCAACTCAAGGGCGACATCCATCACCTGGCGAAAAGCATCGATGTTGATTTCAGCTAAAGGAGCGGGATCTTTCAGCCAGGCCCTGGCATCGACAACGCAGTAGTAGACCACGTCACAACCTTCCATGGCTGCGCGCACATCGTCCTTGTTCCGGATGTCACCAACGAACCGCTCTACGTCAAGATGATCGGTCGCCGAGGTGTCACTGCTTTCGCGGTAAAAGATGCGTACAGCACGTCCTTGCTGAACCAACCCGTTAATAACATGGCTTCCAATAAAGCCGCTGGCACCCATGACAAGCGCTTTGGATTCACAATCACTCAAGGCCTCTTCCTTACGAGGTATTCATCTTGCCAATGATAGGTGTGGTGATGGAGACGCTAGCTTGTCCAGCCCTTAACCGCCCACCCCGACGACCAGGCCGTGAGCGTCAAGGATTTCCTGCCACCTTGCCACGGCCTCAACAACCGGCTCTGCACATCCCGTGTTTTCATCGCCCTCGTAGCACCTTCCTAGCCGATAGTACTTCTCGGTGGCCCAATCGTGATAAGGCAAGAGGGAGACTTTCTCTGCGCCAACTCTGGCCGCTAACTCTGCCGTTCGTTGCATGTTCAACTCTGAGTCATTAAAACCCGGCACGACGGGCACTCGGATCCAGACTGTCGTCAAGCCCACAGCCTTTTCCAGGTTCCCCAAAATCTGCCCATTGGGCACACCTGTCTTCTCCTCGTGACGCTGGGAGTCCATGTGCTTGACGTCAAATAGCAGCAAGTCGGTGTATTGCAGGACCTGCTCCATATGTCCCCACGAGCAGTAGCCTGTCGTATCCAAGGCTGTGTGAAAACCGGCCTCTTGGCACTTCTTCAGAAAGTCCCGAGCGAACTCCCACTGCTGCAGCGCCTCGCCCCCGGAGAGGGTGACCCCGCCGCCAGAAGTCTCGTAAAAGTCCCGGTCACGCTCCACTGTTTTGAAGGTCTCATCGACGGTTTGGTAATCCCCAGCCGCCGTCAACGCGCCGGAGGGACAATCCTCCACGCAGATGAGGCAGTCACTGCAAAGCTCCCAGTCGATCTCGCGCATACCCGTTTTAAAGTCGATGGCATCCGACGGGCAGGCTTCCTCGCATCGCTTGCAAGCGATGCACTTGCTTTTGCTTGGCAGAAGTTCGGGAAATCGATTCATTCCCTCTGGATTGCTGCACCACGAGCAACTGAGCGGGCAGCCCTTCATGAAAACAGTAGTGCGAATGCCTGGACCGTCCTCGGTCGAGAACTTCTGGATGTTGAACACCAGTCCCGTCAGCTCTTGCCCACTTGGTTCCATTGCTTCCTCTTAGGAAGGGACGTGCTCGGTGGCGTGGGACGCATGTCCCACGCCACCAACTCGCTCGCTCACTAAACCTCTAGTGTAGCTCTTGCTCCGTGCGATCAATGATGCTGTCCTGGCTGTAACCAGGCAGATCGACGAAGTGAGCACTGTAGCCCGCAACCCGAACAATCAGATCAGGGTGTTCCGCCGGCTCAGCCTGCGCTTCACGAAGCAACTCACTGCTCACCACGTTGAACTGGATGTGTGGAATGTTTCCCTTCTGATACCAGGTCTTGAGATAGGCCGCGAAGAGTTCCTTCTTCTCGTCCTCCAGGAAGGTGGGCATGAAGCGCTGGTTGAATAGCTCCGTATGGCTAAACGGAACCTTGGCCACCGAGTTCAGTACCGTCGTCGGGCCAGTGGTATCTGTTGCCGTCATGGGAGACTGCGAACCATCGGCTAATGATGCCGACATCTTCCTACCATCCGGAGTGGCACCAGCCGTCAGACCGAACATGGTGTAGCCGGAGGCCGTGCTGCCGTCCAACGCCATGGGGTTACCCCAAGCATCCGTGACCGATTCGACAACATCATTCATTCCGGTCAAGAAACGTGCTGCAAAATCATCGGC
>PIVT01000676.1 GCA_003353845.1 Pseudomonadota bacterium
GCCCGCAGAGACAGCAAAGCCGCTAAGCGCTTTTTCAGACGTCTGCTCAACACGCATCGTATGCGCAGATTCAAATCGGCACAGCAGGCACAACGGTTCCTAAACATTCACGCTGAGGTATACAATCTATTCAATCTTGGCCGTCATTTGGTTTCAGCCAAGTATTATCGCCAACTCAGAGAGTTCGCCTTTGCATCTTGGAAATGTGCGGCGGCGCTATAGAAGACGATATTTCTAGGATCTGCAGGTGTGTGGAAGTTGACTTGTCAGTACCGGCCGAAGGGGTAGCCCATGGGGCACATTGGGCATCTCAAACAGGAATACCGAAATCTTGTCGCGCGGCTCGATGCCGGGCCCGTGGGCCTGCCCGAGCCGAAGCAAACGGCTGCCAAGGTGGGCTGGCGCGAAATTCTCGAGATCCTCTACACGCCCGAGGAAGCGGCACTGGCCGCGCGGCTGCCACTGAAGCCAGCGAGCCTGCACACGATTGCTGCGCGCATTGGCGTCTCCTCTAGCGAACTCGAGCCGCGCTTGAACGCCATGGCTGACAAGGGGCTGGTGATGGATCTCGTTCATCCTGAAACCGGCCTGACGAGTTACTTCCTGTCACCGCCCGTCGTCGGGTTCTTTGAGTTCTCGCTGATGCGCGCTCACGACAGCATTCCAAAAAAGCGCATGGCCGATGCGCTGCATGCCTATACCCACGGCG
>PIVT01000677.1 GCA_003353845.1 Pseudomonadota bacterium
GGGGTGGCGGAACAGGAAAAACCTTTTTTGCCGAGCAACTGGGCTCCTTGCTCGGTCGGCATTTCTTATCGATTTCAGACGCATCGCACCTGACGGGCAGGTTCAACGCGCACATGCGGGATCTTGTCTTGATGTTCGCCGATGAAGCTTTCTTCGCCGGAGATAAAAAGCATATCAGCGTGCTCAAGACCATCATCACCGGCGGCATGCTCACTGTTGAAAAGAAGTATGTGGACGTCGAGCCAGCGGCGAACTACCTGCACTTGATCATGGCGTCCAACGACATGCACGTCATCCCGGCGTGCGACGATGAGCGTCGGTATTTCGTGGTCGACGTCAGCGAGGAATACCAACAGAACAGCCCATATTTCAGGAAGATCGCCAAGCAAATGGACAACGGCGGGCGGGAGGCCTTATTGCATACCTTAATGAACTACGACATCTCAGAGTTTAACGTCCGCGAGGTGCCGAACACGGCGGCCCTGCATGAGCAGAAGATGCTCAGCCTAAACCCCAATCAAGAATGGTGGTACCAGAAGCTCCTGGACGGGAACCTCCTGCGCAATGCCGAGGGCTGGCCCGAAGAGGTGATCAAGGACGACCTGGTCGATGATTACACCGAACATCTTCGTCGGTTCAACGTTCCTCATCGAGGAAGCCAGACATCCTTGGGGCGGTTCTTGATGAAGATGTTCCCGGATCTTGCACA
>PIVT01000002.1 GCA_003353845.1 Pseudomonadota bacterium
GTCCCCCTGTCTGCGTTGCGAAAGCTTGCCCTAGCCCCGCTAGGGCGGCACTTCCGCGCCTTGCCAGCGGGTCGTCTCCACGCCTGGCTACGCACTCCCTCTACCGCGCACACTCCTAGGCCAGAAATGCCCCGGTTGGCTCCAAGGCAAGTAGCGCGCTGAGTTCAAATTCCAAACCTTTGTACCCCTGGGAAAACGGGTAAAGATTCACGGCATTTCTCTGCGGATGGCATGGCAGATCCCGGGGCCGCCAGCTAGCCTTCCCCCCCGAATGCCTCCTTTTAACATCGTCCCGTGAGACGACCAAAGGTGAGCCCATGGATCGACCTACATCCTCTGAAGACTCTGAAGTAAACCCGTCAAATGGGAATTCCCTTCCCAATCGCCTGGCCATGGATGAATCCCAGGTGCAACGTGCCCTGCGTCGTATCGCCCACGAACTTATCGAGACCACGGCTGAAGACGAGCCCATGTACTTGATCGGCATCCCCAATGGTGGCGTGCCCCTGGCGCAGCAGTTGGCTGAAAACCTGAAAGAATTTTCCGACGTGACGGTGCCCGTGGGCATCTTGGACACCACCTTGTACCGAGATGACCTTCTCGGGATTCGCAGCGGTTCCCGGCCCTCGTTAAAGGGAACCGTGATGCCTGAGCGGGTGGACGGTTACGCGGCCATCCTGGTGGACGATGTGATCAGCACCGGGCGTACCATTCGCGCGGCGCTGGATGCCCTCATGGACTTCGGGCGGCCCAAGTCGGTGCGGGTGGCAGCGCTGGTAGATCGCGGTCGTCGCGAATTTCCCATCAAGATTGATTTCGTTGGGAAGAACATGCCCACAGGCGATGAAGACTCCGTGGAACTGCGCGGCGTGGGCGACGAGGCCGAGGGCCCCTTGGAAGTGGTCGTGGTTCTGGGAGCTGGAGGGAGTGCTGACGAGAAAACAGAGGAAAGTGAGGTGAGGTCATGATCGGGCGAGATTTGCTGAGCATGGAGGATCTTTCGCGGGAAGACATCGAGAAGATTCTCGATACCGCGGCGCATATGCAGGAGATCGGTCAGCGGGCCGTGAAGAAAGTACCTTCCTTGCGCGGGCGGACCATTGTCAATTTGTTTTTTGAATCTTCGACGCGCACACGCATGAGCTTCGAAATCGCTGGCAAACGCCTTTCGGCCGACGTCATCAACTTTTCCGCCTCCAGCTCCAGCCTCTCCAAGTCCGAGAGCATCATGGACACGGCGCGAACCGTAGACGCCATGGATCCAGATCTCGTGGTGGTGCGACACAAGGTGGCCGGGGTACCCAAGATCATCGCCGATGCCTTGAGCGCGCCGGTGATTAACGCGGGCGACGGCGCTCACGAGCATCCCACCCAGGCCTTGCTCGACATGCTCACAGTGAAACAAGCCAAGGGACGCATCGCAGGCCTCACGGTCACCATCGTGGGTGATGTGCTGCACTCCCGCGTTGCGCGCTCCAATATTTACGGCTTCATTAAAATGGGGGCCGAGGTACGCATTGCCGCACCGCCCACCATGTTGCCTCCGGGCATCGAAGCCTTGGGCGTGAAGGCCTACACCTCCTTGCGCCAGGCCATTGAGGGCGCCGATGTGGTGATGATGCTGCGCATTCAAATGGAGCGTCTGCAAGGCGCGCTCTTCCCCAGTGTGCGCGAATACTCCGAAACTTTCGGGCTCAGTCGAACGAAGCTGCGCGTGGCCAAGCCCGACTGCATTGTCATGCACCCCGGGCCCATCAATCGCGGCGTCGAGCTGTCCCACGAACTGGCCGACGGAGGTGAGTCGGTGATTCTCGAACAGGTGCGCAACGGCGTGGCCCTGCGTATGGCCCTGCTTTACTTGTTTACGGGCCGACCATCCAAGGATGAAGAGGTAGCAGCGCTCGGGGAGGAGACGAAATGAGTCGCATCTTATTGCGCGGAGGTCGCGTTCTCGATCCTGCCACCAACACCGACAAAGTTTGTGACCTGCTGATGGAAGACGGCCTGGTGCTCGAAGTCGGTCAAAAGTTAAGCGCCGAAGACGCTGTCGTGCGCGATGTGTCGGGCCTGTGGGTGGCGCCGGGTTTCTGCGACATGCACGTGCATTTCCGCGAGCCGGGACTCGAATACAAGGAAGACATTGCATCGGGGGGCCGCGCAGCAGTGGCGGGCGGCTTTACCAGTGTGGCTTGCATGGCCAATACCGAACCCGTCAATGACGATCCTGCCGTGACGGACTTCATCATCGACCGCGCGCGAGCCGATTCACCGGCGCGCGTCTATCCCATCGCTGCGGCCACCAAGGGCTTGCAAGGTCAAGTCATGACGGAGATGTCCGCTTTGGTAGAGGCCGGCGCGGTGGCCTTCAGCGACGACGGCTCCACCATCATGGATGGCGGCGTCATGCGCAACGTGTTGGAGTACTCCTGCCTGGTGAAGAAGCCTGTCATCGTCCATGCGGAAGATTGCTGCATTCGCGGCAAGGGCGTGGTGAATGAAGGCCCGGTTTCCACTCGCTTGGGGTTGCCCGGAAATCCCACGGCCGCCGAAGATGTGTTGGTGGCACGGGACATCGCCCTGGCCAAGGTCACGGGTGCTCACGTGCACATTGCACACGTTTCCTCGGCGGGTGCTGTGGAGCAGATTCGCGATGCGCGTGCGCGCGGGGTTCATGTGACGGCTGAAGTGACGCCGCATCATATTGAACTCACGGACGAAGCGACCTTGGGTTACGACACCAACACCAAGATGGCGCCTCCTTTGCGTTCCCAAGCCGATGTCGATGCCTGTCAAGCGGGGTTGGTGGACGGCACCATTGATTGCATCGCCACGGATCATGCCCCCCACGCGGTGCACGAGAAAGATACAGACTTCATCGAAGCTCCCTGTGGCATCATCGGTTTGGAGACGGCCTTGCCCGTGTGCTTGGGCATGGTGCGCAGCGGGGCGCTTTCTCCGCTGGAAATGATGCGCCGCATGTCGACGGAGGGCGTCAAACTATTGAACTGCCCGGGCGGAAGCCTGGAAGTGGGAGCCGTGGCTGACGTTGTGGTCATCGACCCCGATTTGACCTGGACCTACGACCCCATGAAGGGGTATTCCAAGAGCCGAAATTCTCCCTGGTCCGGCAAGCCACTCACGGGGCGCGTGCTCGCGACCTATGTGGGCGGAAAACTCGTATTTGATGTGAATGAAGGGGTGTTGTTTCCGTGAATGCTCGACAAGCGCTATTTGCCGCAAAGAAGCCTGCCTTGCTCGCCTTGGCCGATGGGACAGTGTACCGGGGTACGGCCTTGGGTGCCGAAGCCGTGGGTACCGGTGAGGTGTGTTTCAATACCAGTATCACCGGTTACCAAGAGATTCTCTCCGATCCCTCTTACGCCGGACAAATGGTAGCCATGACCTACACCCAGATCGGGAACGTAGGCACCAACGCACAGGATTCGGAATCGGCGCGGCCTTTTCTCTCGGGTTTCATCGTAAAGGAAGCCTTTCAAGTCCCCAGCAATTTCCGCTCGGAAGAAACCTTGCACGATTATCTCGTGCGTTGGGAAGTGCCGGCCATTGAAGGCATCGATACGCGTGCCCTGGTGCGACGCATTCGCGACGAGGGTGCACAGATGGCAGTCCTCTCGACGGACCCGGCCCAGCAAGACCCCGAAGCCTTGGTGGAGTTGGCGTGCAAAGCCCAGGGGCTTGAGGGCGTGGACATGGTCAAGCGTGTGACCTGTGAGGAGCCTTACGAATTCAGCCAAGGCACCTGGTCGGGTATCGCCGGACAACCCACCCGTGCACAAGTGCCCGAGGAAAAGCTCAAAGTCGTGGCTTATGACTTCGGCGTGAAACGAAACATCTTACGCCTCTTGGTGGAAAACGGTTTTGAGGTGACCGTGGTGCCTGCCACGACACCCGCTAGCGACGTATTGGCGCGCAAGCCTGACGCCGTCTTTCTCTCCAATGGCCCGGGTGATCCCGCGGCCGTGGAGGGTGTGTTGGAAAACGTGCGCACCCTCGCCAATGAGCTGCCGGTCTTCGGCATTTGCCTGGGTCATCAAATTTTGGGATTGGCCTTGGGCGGTACGACGCACAAACTCAAGTTCGGTCACCACGGCGGAAACCAACCGGGACAAGACCAGTTCACCAAGAAGGTTTCCATTTGCGCGGAGAACCACGGCTTTGCTGTGGACGCCGAATCGCTGCGCACGGCGGGTGAGCCCGTCGTGATTACGCATTTGAATCTCAACGATGGTACCGTCGAAGGCCTGGCCCATGAGACGAAACCCATCTTCTCGGTGCAGTATCACCCAGAGGCCAGCCCCGGCCCTCACGACGCGGGCTTCTTCTTTACGCGTTTCCGCGAAATGGTACTGCGCCACAAACAGGGTGAAGCCGTCACCGGCGCCCAAATTGCGAACACTGCTGGCAATGTTGCGGACTGTTCTGCGGACTGTTCTGAGAACAAGGGAGTTTAGGGAAGTGCCCAAGCGAAATGACATACAGAGCGTCTTAGTTTTTGGCTCGGGTCCCATCATCATCGGACAAGCCTGTGAATTTGATTATTCCGGCACCCAAGCTTGCCGCGTGCTCAAGGAAGAGGGCTACCGCGTCATACTGCTCAACTCCAATCCAGCCACCATCATGACGGATCCGGAAACGGCGGACGCCACCTACATCGAGCCCATGACGGTAGAAGCGGCCAGCAAGATCATCGACATCGAACGACCCGATGTGATTCTGCCCACCGTCGGTGGTCAAACGGCGTTGAACCTGGCCCTGGCCCTGGTCGATGCGGGTGTACTGGAGAAGTACGGAGTCCAGCTCATCGGTGCCCAGGTGGAATCCATCAACAAGGCTGAAGACCGCGAGCTGTTTGCTCAGGCCATGGGAAACATAGGCTTGTCCGTGCCCCGCTCGGGCGTGGCGCGCAACGTGGCTGAAGCGCGTGAAGCCTTAGCCAACACCCACTTGCCTGCCATTATTCGACCCAGCTTCACCATGGGTGGCACGGGCGGAAGCATCGCCTACACGGATGAAGAATTCGATGGCTTGGTGCAATGGGCCTTGGATCAATCGCCGGCCACCGAATGCCTGATTGAGCAGAGCATCCTAGGATGGAAAGAGTTCGAGCTTGAGTTGATGCGCGATGCTGCGGACAACGTGGTGGTGATCTGCTCCATTGAAAATGTCGATCCCATGGGCGTACACACGGGCGATTCCATCACGGTGGCGCCGGCCCAGACGCTGACGGACAAAGAATACCAGGTGATGCGCGATGCTGCGGTGGACATCATGCGCGAGATCGGCGTGGACACCGGTGGTTCCAACGTGCAGTTTGGCATCAACCCGGAAGACGGTGCCCTGGTGGTCATCGAGATGAACCCGCGCGTGTCGCGCTCTTCGGCATTGGCTTCCAAAGCCACGGGCTTTCCCATTGCGAAAATCGCAGCGAAATTGGCTGTGGGATACACCTTGGATGAAATCCAGAACGACATTACCAAGGAAACGCCGGCCTCCTTCGAGCCCAGCATCGATTACGTGGTCACCAAGATCCCGCGCTTTACCTTTGAAAAGTTCGCCGGGGCCGATGACATTCTGACGACGCAAATGAAATCCGTGGGTGAGGCCATGAGCATCGGCCGCACCTTCAAGGAGAGTTTGCAAAAGGCCCTGCGCTCCATGGAGACGGGAACAGCCGGCTTTGAACCCTTGGAGCTGCCCGAAGGGGAAGAGGGCCTGGCCCTGTTGCGCAAGAAAGTGCGCGATCCGAGACCCGCGCGCTTACACGCGGTGGCTGAAGCCTTTCGGCGCGGATTCTCTATCAAGGAAGTGTTCGACCTGTGCAAAATCGACCCTTGGTTCTTGGGGAATATTCGCGAGATCATCGAAGCTGAGGCTTGTCTGGTCGAGGCCAGCGAAAATGAGCGCAAGGAATTCTTGTTGCGCGCCAAGCAAATGGGTTTTTCCGATGCACGTCTGGCGGCTTTGTGGAATGTGAACGAGGCCGAGGTGCGGGACCTGCGCCACAAGTTGGACATCCGCCCCGTGTACAAGCGCGTTGATACCTGTGCGGCTGAGTTCGAAGCCTTTACGCCTTATATGTATTCCACCTATGAGCAGGAATGTGAGGCGGCGCCCACGGATCGCAAGAAGGTCATGATCCTGGGCGGTGGCCCCAACCGCATCGGGCAGGGTATCGAGTTTGATTACTGCTGTGTCCACGCCTCCTTTGCCTTGGCTGAGGCGGGTTATGAAACCATCATGGTCAACTGCAATCCCGAGACCGTGTCCACGGACTACGACACCAGCGACCGGCTGTACTTTGAGCCGCTCACCTTGGAAGACGTGTTGGAGATTGCTCACATCGAAAAACCGGATGGAGTCATCGTTCAATTCGGCGGGCAAACACCGCTGAAGTTGTGCTTGGACTTAGAACGCGCCGGCGTGCCTATTTGGGGCACGACGCCCGACGCCATTGATCGAGCTGAAGACCGCGAGCGCTTCGACGACATGCTGGCCAAGTTGGAGCTGACGAAGCCGGAAAGCGGTTTGGCGCGCAGCGTGGAAGAGGCCGTGGCCATTGCCGCGCGCATCGAGTATCCGATCCTGGTCCGACCCTCTTACGTGTTGGGCGGTCGAGCCATGGAGATCGTGCAGAACGAAGAAGGCCTGCGTTACTACATGCAGGTGGCCGTCAACGTATCACCTGAGCACCCTGTTTTGGTGGATCGCTTTTTGTCAGATGCGACAGAGGTCGATGTGGACGCCATTTGCGATGGAAAGCGCGTCGTCATTGCCGGCATCATGCAGCACATCGAAGAGGCGGGCGTGCACTCGGGTGATTCCGCTTGTTCCTTGCCGCCCTACGATCTCCCACCTTCGATGATCAAAGAGATTGGCGAGGCTTCGCGCAAGCTGGCTTTGGAATTGGGCGTGTGTGGATTGATGAACGTGCAGTACGCCGTCAAGGGCGATGAGTTGTACATCATCGAAGTCAACCCGCGCGCTTCGCGAACCGTGCCCTTTGTATCCAAGGCCATTGGTAGGCCTCTGGCGAAATTGGCCAGTCTGGTCATGAGCGGCAAGACATTGGACGAGTTGGATTACACGCAGGAGATCGTCCCGCCGCACTTCTCGGTGAAAGAAGCCGTGCTGCCCTTCGTGAAGTTCCCCGGCGTAGACACCTTGCTCTCGCCCGAAATGCGCAGCACGGGTGAGGTCATGGGCATCGATTCTGATTTCGGTCGAGCGTATGCGAAATCTCAAATCCAAGCGGGCAATACCTTGCCCTTGTCAGGTCGCATTTTGGTTTCGGTAAAAGAAGAGGACCACGACCGAGTGGCGGAAGCCGTGAAAGAATTGACGGACAATGGATTCGACATCATCGCTACGACGGGAACGGCAGCGACGTTTAAGGCCTTGGGCATAGAGTCCGAGTTGGTGGCCAAGGTAGGGCAGGGACATCCCAATACCGTGGAGCGGATCAACGAAGGGGATGTGGACCTGGTCATCAATACCGTGGGTGCCGACCCGCGCTCAGTGAGCGACTCTTCCAGCATTCGCCGTGCGGCCTTGACTCAGGGGATCCCCTATTTCACTACGGCAGCGGCTGCCTGCGCGGCAGTGGGCGGCATTCGCGCCTTGCAGTCGGAGTCTATCGGTGTGCGCGCATTACAGGAAACACACCGCCGCATTGGCGAGGACTCAAACTAGGACGCCGGTGGCCATGAGTGAAGACCAGCAGCGCGAGGGGCTTGAAGCCGACGAGGCAGATGAAGGTGTAAGTCCCTTTACTGCCTCGGTCCGCCAGTTGTGCAAGCAACTGCGTGCGGCCGTGGAAGAACTTTCCCAGAAAACAGAGCAGGAAACAGAACCCAAAAAAGAAGTCGCCATCCTGGCAGCTTTCGATGAATTTCGATCCTTGTCCATTCCCAGCAGTGTGCGCAAAACCCTGGGCGATCTGCGCAGCGATTTTGTCAAACCCCTTTCAGGTCGCAAGCGTGAAGATGCCTTGATGCGAGCGCTGTCCCTGTTGGGTCCGATGTCCAAGCCTTCTTATGCTGAAGAACTGTTATCGGTTTCGCTGGAGGTGTTCCCGGGCATGGGCCCCAAGCGCGTTTCCGCTTTGGCGAAGTCTGAATTGCGAACGCCTTACGCCTGCTTGTTTCGATTCCCCAACCGTTATGACGATCGCAGTGCTTTGGCACAGGTGAGCCACCTGCAAGTGGGTCAGCACGCGACCTTTGTGGGGGAGGTGCTCGAGTCCGAAGCGCTGGATGGGGGCGTGCGCAATAACTACGGAAACAGAGGCGCAAAGCGCCCGGTGCTGCGCGCCTTGCTCGGCGATAGCACGGGCAGCATCGAGTGCACATGGTTTCACGCGCCGGCACTCGTGCGCGAGTTGGTTACGCCGGGGACACGCCTGCGTGTCACGGGAGATGTGCGTCGTTACAAATTCGAAAAGCAAATGACCCATCCCGATTTGGAGCGCCTGGAAGACGGCGGAGAAGTGATGGGCACGCCCGACGACGAACCCAGTGCGCGCGAAAACGAATTGCAATCCCTGCGCGACATCGCGCCCGAGTACGGCACACCCGGTGCTTTGCCCCCGCGTGTGGTGCGTGAATTGTTTCAGCATGCCGTGGAACAATACGCGGATTTGGTTCCCGGGTACCTCCCAGCAGAGATTGTGCAGGGGCGAGAATTGCCCACAGTGGGCAATTCTTTGCGCGGCATTCACCAGCCTGAGGCCGACGCCGATTTTTATGCCTTGCGTTCGGCACAAACCAAATTCCATGAACGCTTGGTGTTGGAAGAGTTCTACTTGTTGGAGTGCGGTCTCGCGCTGCGCAGTGAGATGTCCGCGCGCGCCCCGGGTATCTCCATGCCCCACGCCCCTGAGGAGATCGAAGCCGATCAAGCGTCGCTGCCCTTTACACTCACCAAGGCCCAGCGGCGTGTCGTGGCAGAAATTTTGAAAGATCTCACCAAGCCCCATCCCATGCATCGCTTATTGCAGGGCGATGTGGGCTGTGGCAAAACCGTGGTGGCCTTTTTGGCGGCCCTGGCTGCCGCGCGCGGGGGGTACCAATCGGCTTTGATGGCGCCGACAGAGCTTCTCGCCGAGCAGCACGCCGCTAGCTTGTCCAACTTGATTGAAGCGGGAGGCCTCTTGACCTCTCTTCGCATCGGTTTGCTCACAGCGTCAGTGCCCAAGGCCGGTGCCGATGAGTTGCGCCGGCAATTGGCGGCTGGCGAGATCGACCTGGTGGTGGGCACCCACGCGCTGGTGCAAGGCGAAGTGCGCTTCGACAAGCTGGGCTTGGCCATTGTGGATGAGCAACACCGTTTCGGTGTGCGTCAACGTGCGGCCTTGTCCAAGAAGGGTGCCGAGGGTCTCGAGCCCCATGTCTTGGTCATGACAGCCACACCCATTCCGCGCACGCTGGCACTCACGCTATGGGGTGATTTGGATCTGTCCATCATCGACGAACTGCCCCCCGGTCGCTTGCCCGTGAAGACCGAGTTGCTGCGCCCCGGCCAGGGCCAGGTCGTGATGGAGGCCATACGCGAAGTGACGGGACGCGGCGAACAAGTCTACGTGGTCTATCCCCTGGTGGAAGAGTCCGAGAAAATGGATCTGCTCTCCGCCGTGGAATCCGCCCAGCGCATTGCAGCCGCCTTTCCAGACTTGCATGTGGAAATTGTCCACGGTCAATTGACGGCCGAAGAACGCAACGCCGCCATGGCCCGCTTCAAAAAGGGCGAGAGCCATATTCTGGTTTCCACCACGGTCATCGAGGTGGGTGTCGATGTACCCAACGCCTCGCTCATGGTCATCGAACACGCCGAGCGCTTTGGCCTGGCCCAGCTTCATCAATTGCGTGGCCGGGTAGGGCGCGGCCAGGCCGAGGCGCGTTGCATGTTGATCTCCCGCAAGAAAACCCAAGATGGCGAAGCGCGCCTGAAAGCCATGCTGGAAACCACAGACGGATTCAAGATTGCAGACGCCGATTTGAAGATTCGCGGCCCGGGTGAATTCCTGGGGACCCAGCAGAGCGGGCGCCTGCCCGAGTTGCGCCTGGCGGATCTACTGCGCGATGCCCGACTGATTCCAGTGGCACGTGAATCTGCCTTTGCCACCCTGGCTCAAGATCCGGGTCTGGCCCGCCATCCTCAACTGGCCAGCGCCGTCCAAGCGCGCTGGGGCGACCGCTTAGCCCTTTCCAGCGTGGGATAGAGCGTCTTTGACTCTACCCATGGCGGGAGAATAGTGGGCCCGATCTCCGGGGGAACGGATTTAGCGGGTCGGGTTGTGGACAGGATGCCGCAGGACCCGTCTATGGCGGCAACATCCTGAAAAAACAGAGTAAATTGCTTGCCCTGGGCCCCCTGACTCGCTACATCACCTGCGCGGGATAGTTCGCCTGCGGCCGACTCTAGGAGGGTCGAGGGCCGGGTTCTTCGAAGGCCAACACCAGCAAGAGAAGGCCAGCAAGATCTGAAGGACCAATGGAAGAGGGAACAGCCTTCTTAGGCAATTGCCCGCTTTGCCCCACACATCCAGAACGCAAATTACCATCGGACTCGACACGCTGAGTCCTGAAAGTTTTCTACTGACCTGAATCAACAGGATGGAATCAACCATGAACGATCTGATTGCACAACTCACACTGGTGCCTATTGCGGCCAGTGTGCTCGGCCTGGCCATCGCGGCCTTCTTCTACTTCCGTGTGAAATCCCTCCCTGAGGGCACGGACACCATGAACATGATCGCTCGCTACATCCGCGAAGGCTCCATGGCCTTCCTGATGCGCGAGTACAAAGTGCTCGCCGTCTACTCGGTGGCTGTTTTCGGATTGCTCTTCTTCGCCTTTAGGACTGAGGGCACGGGCCTGATCGCGGGTTCCTGTTTCTTGCTCGGTGCTTTCTTGTCGCTCTTCTCCGGTTTTATCGGAATGAAGGCCGCCACCTACGCCAATGTGCGCACCACCCAGGCGGCGCGTACAGGCTCCAAGCCCGACGCGCTCTTGACCGCCCTGGACGGCGGCGCCGTTATGGGCCTGTGTGTTGCGGCGACGGCATTGCTCGGTCTCGGCGGGCTCTACATGATTTTCCGCAACGATCCCCATCTCAGCACGGTGCTGCACAGCTTTGCAGTGGGTGCTTCTTCCATCGCACTCTTTGCACGCATCGGTGGCGGTATCTACACCAAGGCTGCTGACGTCGGCTCTGACATCGCCGGTAAGGTGGTTGAAGGCATTCCCGAAGATGATCCGCGCAACCCCGGCGGCATCGCCGACAACGTGGGCGATAACGTGGGTGACGTTGCCGGTATGGGCGCTGATATTTACGAGTCTTTGGTGGCTGCTCTCGTCGCTGCCATGGCCATCGCATTGACGGCCAAGACCGAGTACGTCGAGAGCCTCTTTCTCAATGCTCGCGAAGGTGTGGATCTCACCTTCTTGGCGGTAACCCTGCCGATCTTCCTGGCTGGACTTGGCTTGTTGCTCAGCATCGTTTGTATCTTCATCGCTCGCGCCATGCGACAAGGAGCTCCGGCTCTCGTGTTGCGGGCCGCCTTGATCATCCCCTCCATCTTGATGTGCTTTGTGGCTTACGTCGCCATGCCCATGTTGGGTGTCAGCCAGTGTGTGACTTACGCACTGGCCGCCGGTGCCATCGGCGGTGGGTTGATCGGTTTGGTCACCGAGTATTACACAGCTCATGGCCCCATTCAGAAGGTGGCTGAAGCTTCCAAGACCGGTGCCGGTACCAACATCATCTCCGGTCTGGCCGTGGGTATGGAGAGCACCGTGGTCTCCATGTTCATCATCGCTTGTGCCGGCTTCGTCGCCAATATGGTGATGCCCGAAGGCATGGGACTCTACGGCATTGCCATGAGCGCCGTGGGTATGCTGGCTGGAACCGCCATCGTTATGACTGTCGATGCTTACGGACCGATTTCTGATAACGCCGGCGGCATCAGCGAAATGAGTGGCCTCGGCCCAGAGGTTCGCGCCATCACCGATGAACTCGACTCCGTAGGAAACACCACCGCGGCCATCGGAAAGGGCTTTGCTATTGGCTCCGCCACCTTGACTGTGCTCAGTCTGTTCTCCGCATTCATTCTCGAAGTGAATCACGTGCGCGGTCTTGCCGGTGTAGAAACACTGGTGTTGAGACTCGACGATGCGCGCATTCTCATTGGTCTCTTGCTGGGTGCTTGTTTGCCTTACGCAGTTGGTGCTAGCACCATGATCGCGGTGGGCAAGGCTGCCCAGGCCATCATCAACGAGATCAAACGCCAGTTCGACGAGATCCCCGGTCTGCGCGAAGGCAAGGCCGAGCCCGAGGGCATCGTCATCGTCGACATTGCCACCAAGGCGGCGCTGTCACAGATGGTACTTCCCGGCACGGTAGCCATTGCGGCACCGGTATTCATTGGTTTCGTCCTCGGCCCAGCGGCTTTGGCCGGTATGCTTGCCGGTGCCGTTGCCGTGGGTGCTTCTCTCTCGCTCTTCATGGCCAATGCCGGTGGGGCTTGGGACAACGCCAAGAAGTTCATTGAGAGTGGCGGACTGACCGATCACCCCAAGGGTTCCGATGCCCACAAGGCCGCCGTGGTGGGTGACACCGTTGGCGATCCCTTCAAGGATACTTCGGGTCCGGGTGTTGCGATTTTGATCAAGGTGATGAGCGTTGTGAGTCTCTTGATCGCACCGCTGATTGCGCTTGGATAAAACGCTCAGCTACTCTACATAACCCAGCGCGCGCAGTCTCTCCATCTCGTCCAGGTTTAACTCGCCTTGGATCGGTTTGCCTTCGGGCATTGGCGGCGGAGGGCTGGGCTTGTTGAGTGCTGGCATATTGGGTCCGATAGTTCGTTCCGGCACCTTGAAGCCGCGTCGATGCGTGAGTCGGTGAACCACCATGGGTGATACTTGCCGTGCTAGCGATTGCACGCAGGGGTCTTCCGCTTCCTCCGCTGTTGCGATTTCTGGTTTCACGAGCTCTTGCCAGTTTTGAGCGTCGTCGTCGGAGCGAATCACAAAGCGCAATAAAGGATCGATGTCGGGTTCGCTCTCCGAGATGTCCACGGAAGAAGGCGCCAGAGACCAGCGGAAGCTGCAGTCTTGGCCGTGGGCGGCAAACAACCATTGGCCCTCGCGCGTAATGAAAGAGCTCATCGGTGGTACGGTGTCCGAGGCGCTGCTGTCCCCGCTGGCCAAGGCGTGTAAGTCGCGTTGCCAACGCGCTTCATCGGGCACTGTTTCAATGTCAGCTAATTTCAATAGGCTGTCGTGGAGATCGGTGAGAGAAACCGGTTGAGTGACGCGCACGCCTGGTTTGACCGAAGCTGCTTGCTTGCCGAATTTTGTGGCCCCGAACTTGATAACCCCGAACTTGATAACCAAGGGGACTTCGGTTTCGGCCTCCAATATCGCTTGCCCGTGCTGGAACCAACGATCTTCCTCTCCCAAAGATTCACCGTGGTCGGCAGTCAACACGATGGTGGCATTCTCGTAGAATCCCAATCGCTGCAAACCCTTCAACAGCACTTTGATCTGACCATCGGCGGTTGCAATTTCACCGTCGTAACGTCCGATCCACTCTGACGCATATTCCAAGCCTTCGATGCGCTGATAGGCGGGGACCTTGCCGGGCAATTCACCTTCGGCGGGAAGCGAAAATTTTTCAGCATAGGGTTCGAGAGGTTTGTAAGGGCCGTGGGGTTCGATGAGGTGAATAAACAAAAAGCTGCGTGGCCCCACTTCCTTAAGCCAACTCAAGGCCTCTTCCACGGTGTCGGAGGCGCTGCGTTCGAAGTGCCCGATGAATCCCATGCCGGGTACGGGCAAGTTGGGTTTTCCTCCCCCCGGGCTGAACTCGCCGCTGTACACATCGAAGCCTTGGCCAAAGCCACTGAACTGATTGAACATGACGAAGCTGCTGACAAAGCCACCGGTGTTCCAACCGGCGGCTTGAAAGCGCTCGCTCAAGGTGACGTTTTCCTCGGGCAGAACGCGGAACAGGCGCTCAACACCATGTCGATAGGGATTCAACCCTGTGAAGATCGATGCCATGGCAGGTGTGGTGGTCGTGGCCGGCGCGTAGGTCCGTTCGTAGAGGGCGCCCTCACTGGCCAACTGGCAAATGGCCGGCGAGGTGTTGCGTGAGTAGCCGTAACAGGGCAGGTGATCGGCGCGCAAGGTATCTACGACGATGAGAACCACGGGCCCGGGTTCGGCTGGGGCTTGGGTGGATGTCGTCTCGGTACTGGCGTCGTCCTGGCCGCCGCAGCCTGAAATCGACAACCCGAGCACAAGAACCGACAGGAGTTGGAGCGGTTTCTGAATCCATGGATTGTGCACGCTTGTGAACCTCTGGCCAAAAGAGGAGCGGGACGCCCGAACTGAGAATCCCGTCGGTGAATATCGAATTGAGAATATAGCTGCGAAGCGGCTTTGATCGAGCTAAAACCCTGTAAGGGTGATTTAGGGCGCGAGAACCCGTTTGGAACGTTTGGGTAGTTGAGATAGTTGGGGGAGGAACAGATGAATCCGGGCCAAAGCAATCAGGTTTTTGTGAGGCGGGGACGCCGAGCTTGTTTTGCCGGAAGTGTTCTGGCCCTGCTGGCCTTGGCCGGAGGCTGCAGTGAGAAGGAGGAGCCTGCCAACACCGCTTCCTCCGTGAAAGAAGAAGTGCAGGCAAGGATTCTCTTTGAAGCTGAGATTCAACCCGACATCATTCTCATCACTGTCGATAGCTTGCGGTCGGATCACGTCGGTTCCTACGGGTACGAGCGCGATACCACTCCCAACGTAGACCGCTTGGCGGACAATGGCGTTCTTTTCGAGCGAGCCGTGTCCCAAGCTTCCTGGACCTTGCCCGCCGTGGCCAGCATCCACACTTCTCTTTACCCCAGCCAGCACACCGCCACCGGCACGAACAGTTCCATCGGTCCCGAGGTCGCCACCCTGGCCGAGGCCCTGAAGGCAGCGGGTTACGCCACGGCAGGTTTCATCAGCAACGAGTTGCTCACAGCACAATACGGGTTTGCTCAGGGTTTTGATGTGTTTGACGACTCCAACGCCAAGCCGGATGACGCCATTACCTCGGAAGACCTGACGGGTCTGGCCTTGGCGCAAGTGAGTGCGCCACGCGAGCAGCCTCTCTTTTTGTGGGTGCATTACGCCGATCCTCAAGCGGCCTTCATGGCCCATGCGGAGCATGATTTTACACAGGCCTATGAGGGAGAACTTTCCGGACAGGTGGTGAGTTCGGCCTTGCTCGAAGAGCGCGTTCCAGCGTTGGCGCAAATGGGCCCCGCGGATCGAGCGACTGAGATCGGCTATGTGGTCGACTTGTACGACGGAGAGATTTCGTACACCGATCGATGGATTGGTGCCTTGATAGATGGCCTGGGGAAAAATACCAATCGGCCCAAAGTAATTTTATTTACCGCAGATCACGGTGAGTACTTCATGGAGCGAGGACGCTTTGATCACGCGCGCGATGTTTATGACGAACTGGTGCATGTCCCCCTGATTGTCAGTGGGGAAATCGATGATCGCTTGCGTGGCACCAGCGTGTTGGATGCCGTAGAGACGGCCAGCCTGGCCAAGACCATGATGGCGATGGCAGGTCAGGAAGCTAGCTCTTTTCAAGGTGTTGATTTGCTTGAAGTGGCCCGCGGTGCAGTGACGGCGCCGTCGGTTGTCTACAGTGAGGGTAGTGTTCCCGGATCCACTGTCCCTAAATTGGCCGCAGAGTCCGACGGATGGAAGCTTATCGATAACGCGGAAGAGAACAGTTACGAGCTCTACGATTTAAAAGAGGACCCCGAGGAGAGTTACAACTTGTTCGGCACCGACCAAGGCCTCAACATGACCGCCCGACTCATGCCCGAGGTGTCGGAGTATGACCGCCGCTTAAGCGGAGAAGCTCCCCCTATGGAACTCGCCAGCCCCGAGCCTGAAGAGTTTGAAATAGAGGGCGATGTGGTGGGCGAGGCCGCCCCGGCGCAGCAAGCGGCAGAAGAGGGCGATCTGACGCGTGAAAAAATCATGGAACGCGTTCGCGCCCGCATGGATTCCATGCGAGCCCAGCAGCGCCAGGACGCCAAGAAAATGAAAGAAGAAAGCCAGTAAGTTCCCAAGGACCTCAGAACACCTCTGTGAGCCCCGCTCATCGATTAAGCCAGCACATCCACTGGCCGATAAACCACTAATAGCGCTGTCAAACCCAAGCTGTTGGAGAGTGGTCGTGATCGGCAAAGACTGGACACTGAAAAGAACTGCGTATGGGGTCTCGCTGGCTTTCGTCTGGGTTCTACTCTTCGGTCTGTGCACGGGGGCTCAGGCGGAAACCTATCGTTGGGAAGATACATCGGGCCGTACTCACTACGCCGATTCTTTGCACGGTGTACCTGAGGACTATCGAGATCAGGCGAAGGAAATTGCGAGATCTCTGGGCAAGCCCATCAGGGTGCTCTCCTCCTCAACACCGGATAATCAAGAAGGTGCGCCATTAAACTGGCAGGAATTTGAGCAGGCCCTGCAAGAAGAGGCGGCCAAGGAAAACGCCGAGGCAGATTCCGAGCAGGAAAGCACGATGCCAGAATTCAACTTTTCCATTCCAGGGAGCGATGGGGAGGAGCTGGATGTTAAGGCCGTCTTGGGCCAGCTCATGGAGGATGTTTCGGGTTGGGCCTTGGTCGGCATGGTGCTGAAGATGTTGGCGCTCTTTGCCGTCACCTTCTTCATCATGGTCTGGATTTCGGGAGTGATCCTGAAATGGGCCTGTTCCATTCTGGGGGAGAATATAGGCCTGGCCAAGGCCATGCTGGTTTCCTTTCTGCAAGGCCTGGCGGGATTTTTTGTAGGGGCCAGCTTCGGGCTCGTCGATGCCTTCGCCATGAGTGAGGCCACGACCGGGCCGGCCTTGGGCTTTCAGGCCATTTCTCTGGTTGTTGCCTTGTTGGCCGATGCATTGGTGATTCGCTTGATGATTTGCCAGAGCTACTTAAAATCTTTGGCCATTACTCTTCTGCGCATGATTCTGATCTTCGTGTTGGCCCTGGGGTTCGCGTTTTTCCTCGGGTTCTTAAGTGCCATTTTCTAGCCGACCTGAAACAAGCTTCTTGGATGTTCGTCTTTCTGACTCGTCGAAGTTTATTCATCCAGTGAAAGAATCCTGACCAGAGGATCCCACCAGCTCTCTCGTGAGGCGTAGAGCAGTACGCTGACAAGAACGGGCAATAGCGAAGCCAGCATGAAGAAATTGGCGACGACCGAAAGGTCCACCAGCAAGAACTCATTGGCCAGGCGCGAGAAGTCCATCCAATGCCCGCCACCTTTGGCATTTTCGTACTGCCAGCGATGTTCCGGGCTGTGCACCAGACGCCAGGCAAAGCGAATATTGTCAAAGGTGATGAGGAAGCCCAGAAACGCGTACAAGGGGCGCTCCACATTGTGTACGCAGGCAAAGCCACTCATGGCGCGATACAAAAAGATCCCGGCAAAGATCAACTCGAATCCATGGCCCATGGCAATGGTGAGCGGCTCTTTCAATGGGGTCATCATACAAAGAGCGTGGCCGGCGATCAGGGTGGCGAGTAGGGCCAGCGAGAGGGGCTTGCGTCGATACAGGAAGAGCAGGTAACCGAAGAGTGCATAGATGCAGACGATGAGCAGTTTGCTGGGCTCTTGATGCATGGTGACACCACCGCCATAGGTAAAATCAAAGGCGGGAATCGAAGGTACGCCAAAGGCCCAGCCGGCGAGGGTGTGTCCCAGTTCGTGCACCAGGGTCTTCATCATGCTGGATAGGGTGTACAAGAGGCGTGAGTACAAGGCCCAGAACCCCAAACCGGCACCAATCACCATGGCGATGATGGCTTGCTTGTCAGAACCCTTGTCCGAGCTTTCGATGCCTGAATCCAAATGATCCATTCTCGATAGATCGGTCTGTGCGGGGTTTGGGTTGAAGAAAAGCTGCATTGGACCTGTTTTGTCAGCGCTGCTTTCCGTTTGAAGTGTTTTCGGCGCATTTAAAGAGGGGAACGCCCTGCGTATAGTGGCGCATGAAAAGGGTGCGGAACGCTGCCCCGTATAACTTGGTCCCGGAATGACCGAGAATCAAAATGTGTGGATCGGGTGTCGAAACGGTAAGAAAGGTAAAGAGACCAGCAGCAATCGTGTTTTCCACTTTGGGAGGTTTGGCTCTACTTGCTGTGTTGCACGACCCTGCTTATTCCGCAGCCAATTCCACAGCCAATTCCACAGCCAATTCCACAGCCAAAGGGGACGTGAATGCGGACGGTCGATGGGATGTCGGTGATGTATTGAAGACCCAACAGCATCTTCTCTCCACAAAGGAATTAAACAGGGATGAAGTGGATGCCGCAGATGTTCATCCCTTGGGGTCGGGATCCGAGCTGGGATCCGAAGCGGGTAATGGGGATGTGAATATTGGCGACGTGTTATTGCTGATCCGTGGTGTGGCTTCTAAAAATGATGCCGACCTGGATGGCGATGGTTTGAACAAGGCCGAAGAGTCCACGCTGGGGACCAGCGATTTCTCAACCGATACAGACGGCGATGGGCTCGACGATGCCATGGAAGTTTCCGAGGTCTCAGGCACCAGTCCAGTCGAGCCCGATAGCGATGGCGATGGTCTGTCCGACGGCCTTGAGGTGAATTTTCTCAAGTCGGACCCCAGCACTTCGGATGCAGTGACTCACGTGGGTTCGACCTCGGGGTTCTTTCGTGTCAGTGAATCCGGTGCGGCCACGTATTCCATTCCGCTGATGACGCTCGCAGGTACAGCCGGTGTCGTCCCGCAAATAACCCTTCGTTACAACAGCCAGGTCGGGAACTCCTTGCTCGGTAAGGGCTGGTTCATGGACGGCATCTCAGCCATTGCACGCTGTCGACAAACCCTGCATCAAGATGGACAGGCCATGCCCATCACCTGGGGCGTGGCGGATCGTTTTTGCCTCAATGGGCAAAGGCTCGTTGTGGTGTCGGGAGATTATGGCGTTGATGGATCCGTCTACAAAACGGAGATCGATTCTTTTGTGAAAGTTACCCTTGTCTCTGGTGCACAAAATCTCCCGGGGAATCCTGATCACTTTATTGTCGAGGGCAAGGACGGATCTGTTTCCTTTATGGGGAACGTCCCAGGTGGATCTTATGCGGATGCAAGGCAAGTCAATATCAATGGCGGGGTTCTCAGTTGGGCGATCAAGAAGTTTGAAGACAGCGTGGGGAATCCCATCTGGTATGAGTACGAGAATGATGGAGACGGCCAACGTATCCATGAAATTAAATACGCTTACGGCTCGGCAGAGGGGCCCGATGCTGAGAATGCTTCCCTGCGTTTTACGTATGCGGATCGCCCGGATGTATTGTCAGGATTCACGGCGGGGCATTTCTTTAGAACGGCGAAGCGCCTTGAGAAGATTGAACTGTTTCATCAGGACGTGGAACTGCGGGAAACTCGCCTTAGCTACTTGCCGAGCAGTCCAACGATCAGAGTCAGTCGGTTGGAGGCGGTCCAGGAATGTGTGGATACGCTTTGCCAACCTCCCACCCGGTTTACCTGGTCTGTTGACGAGGAGGGCTTTGAAAGCGTTGGCAGAGAGTCGGATCTAATTACCGGTTCCGGAAATTGGGTGGCGGGGATGAGGCCGGCCGATGTGAACGGGGATGGTCTCTTGGACCTTGTTTGGATCATCGGGGATGCTGATGATGGTGGCTCGGATATAGACCACCACCTTCGCTACGCCTTATCCGACGGAAGGAGGTTGCTGCCCCATCATCAGAACATCGTGGACTTCGAGCCCGATTCGTCTCCGGATTGGGATGTGATTGACTACAATGCCGATGGTCGATCCGATGCCGTTGTGCGGGATCCCAGTGGTGTTTATCAGGCATACCTTTCGCAACCCGACACCAATGGCCATTGGGGTCTCAGGTCTAGCGCTTTGCAGACGCCCATTACAACGAGGCTAAGTCGTCAAAGGAATTCCCCGCCTGCCTTCAAGGATTTTAATTCTGATGGCTTGGTCGATGTCTACTACCGCGACAAAGATGGCATTGATCAGTTCCGCTACCTGAAGGTCGATCCGACACAGGCGGTCTCTTCGCAGCACTACTACGCCTTTGGAGATCCGCACGGCGCAGAGATCAGCAGTCCGGGAAACAGAACGCCCTGCATCGAGGGCTATCCCTGTGGTTGGGAGTTTGAGACTGGGGAGGTTGCTACAGAGGAGGGGGTGATTGAGCCCGAGAAAATCCTCCTGCCTGGAAGTGCGCTGGACTTCAATGGAGATGGACAGCAGGACCTCTTGATACAACGAGCTGTGCGAACAAAGGACATCCGGGACCCATGTGATTTCGACTGCAGCTATAGCCGACTGGCGACAACAAAGGAGGCGCAAACGTTTAGTGTGACGGACGGGTTTCAATTCTTTGATGGGTTGTGGCCCGTCTCCCCTGAACCCACTGATTTGTTTGCAGCGGATTTTAATGGCGATGGACTCACAGACCTGCTCTCTGAATACCGTGTTCCGACGGAGATCGACAGTGCTTATGGCTCCAGTGGGGGAAGCGTTGAGGAGTTTATTCATCTCAGTAACGGCAGTGGTTTTGAGCCAGCGATTTCGATTCGAAAGTATCAAGTGTTGGACACGGCACCATTTATAGGGGAGATGCCAAAGCCATGGCGCCAACTCATTGACTACGATGGTGATGGCTTCGTCGATCTGCTTTATCAGGAGCAATGGACGACAGCGATCTATGTCCTGCCCTGGAATTCTGAAACAAACCGCTTTGACGAACCCATCCATGTTCTCGACAACACCGGGTTGAGTTTTTCGAGACAGCAATTGTTTATCGATATCTCAGGAGACCGCTTGCCCGACTACGTGAGCATACTCACTGGGACCAAAGGGAATATCAAGGTTTACCGCCATCGGGGAGATGGGCAGGTTCGACAGGCCATCACGAAAATTACAAATGGTTTAGGGGCAGAAACAGATATTGCTTACGGCAGTATGGCCAATAGCCAGCACTACGAGCAGCTCAACATCAGTAATATTGAACAAAGCTTTTCTTGGGCTGGGAAGTCGTATACGTACTTCATCGATGATATTCCAGGATTCTATGAAAGTCTGAACGGCACATGGGATTTACCTGCGGAGACGCAGAGCTTGGGGAAAACAGCTCCTGTCCTGGAGAGGAGTGGTGGCAGCTACTTGGTGACGCGAGTTGATGGCTCCTCTCCTACAGCCACCCCTGACGGGGTCGACGCCGATGCCAAAAGCAGTGTCAGCTACTACTACGGTGAGGCAAAAATTCAAGCCTCGGGTCGGGGCGATCTCGGGTTCCACAAGGTTCGAACGCTGGACGAGCAAACCGGGGTCGAGACAACGACGACGTATCGCCAGGATTATCCCTTTGTCGGGTACCCCCTGGAGACCGAGGTCTGGGCAGATGGCAAGAGGCTGAGCCACTCCGTGAGCAGGTGGAGCTTTCAGGACTGGAATCAAGGGAGCCCTTCACAACCCTATCAGCTCATCCTCGAATCCAGCGAAGAGAAAAAATACGATCTTGAGACGGCAAACCTTCTCTCGTATGTGAGAACCGTGAACACTTTCGATGCTTACGGGAATAATCGAAGCCTACAGATTGAAACCTTCGATGATGAGGCAGGTGCGCGCCTGATTTCTTCCAAGACGACAGTGAGTGAATACGGTTTGGGTTCAGATCGCCGGCCCTACATCCAAGAAAAAGGTCGTGTGACCAGACTGATGACTACACATGGGCGACCCGGGATGCCTGATATCACCCGCGAGTCGGCTTTTGAATATTTTGATGTAAGCGAGGATGCGAGTTGTGTTAGCTCGGGCGAGCTGCTGAAGGGGCTTTTATGCAAAGAGGCGTTGATGCCCCAGGACGACAAGGCGCGACTGATGACTGCGTATCAGTACGATCTCTTTGGCAACCAGGTCCAGAGAGAGATCCGGGGTCGCGTCGGGCCCTTGGAGGAGGTCGAGCTGCAAACTCGCAGAATCCAGTGGCGCTACGACAGTGCAGGAAGGTTTGTCGAAGAAACCATCAACCACAAAGGGCACAGCGAGCAGGCGTTGGAGCGAAATCGTTTGGGGTTACCGACCCGACTGATGAATGCCAATGGGGTTGAAACGTATATTGCTTATGATGCCTTTGGCGAAGAGGTGCTCACCTGGGGTCAGACGGACGCCTACACCCGCAGTGCCCGAATTTGGTGTGCGGGGAGTCGTGCTGGAACGGTTGCCAGTTGTCCGGCAGCTGCAAGGTTTCTTGCTCTTGTTGAGCAAGCGGCGGGTGGAGTGGCCTGGGAGTACTTCGACGCCATTGGCCGTTCCGTGCGATCTGTTCAAATTGGATTGACAGGGGCTCCCGTTACCATCGATCGAGGCTACGACAATCTGGGACGCAAGAGTTTTGAGTCGGAGCCTTACTACGAGGGAGACAGCCGCTATAGCAGCCTCTTTACCTACGATTTACTGGGGCGCGTCACCCAGCACAGGCATCCCGATGAAACGAGTACCGTTACGAGTTTTCGTGAAATCTTGGGTGCCCAACGCACCCAGGTGACCAACTCGAAAGGCCAGAACCATATTGAAATCAGCAACGCGCTTGGAGAGCGCATCAGTGTGACAGACCACGACGGTGGAAGTGTGGTCTTCGAATATTCTGCCGCGGGCAATCTCACAAAGACCGTCGCAAATGACATAGATGCGGCGACACCCCCCGTCGTGACTTCCATTGCTTACGATGTTCTCGGAAACAAAACCGAGATCATCGATCCTGACATGGGCATTTGGAGATACGAAACCAACGCCTTCGGTGAACTCATCTGGCAGCAAGACGCCAGGCTTCAAGTTTCAGAAACCAGCTACGATGAACTGGGCCGTAGGGTTCTACGAACAGAGAAAGTACCAGCGGTTCTAGAATCGGATGGCTTGCCCACCTCTTGGCTGACCCACAATAGTACCCGTTGGGAGTACGACACCGCTCCCAATGGGCTGGGTCAGTTGGCTCAGGTTCATGACTCGCTTGGCTACAGAAAGACCTACTCCTATGACAGCCTCGGGCGACCCTCCCTTGTCACTACGCAGATTGATCCTGTGCCCGTGGGCGGAACCTTTAGCGAGAGGTCGACCTATGACCGATTCGGGCGCCCCGACCAGATGTTTGATGCCGCCGGTGAGAACAGTGCTGTTCGCAATGTCTACAATCGCTACGGCCATCTGTATAAGGTCGTAGACAATCGCGATGAAAGCCATGTGTACTACGAGGTGAAGAATGTGGATGCGCGTGGGGCGCCAACCTCACAAGCACTTAGTGATGGTGTCATTGTTGTGAATCAGGCGTGGCATGCTGCCAGCGGCCGACCACAGATCCTGGAGACCCTCAGCGCCGGACGGCAAGTTCAATATCAAGAATATCAATGGGATGGCGTGGGGAACTTGGAGTGGCGCAACGATTATCGTCGAAATCGCAAAGATGAGTTTAGCTACGATAACCTGAATCGCCTGCGAAGGACAAGTCTGATGGATACATCGGGCGCGGAGAGCGTGAGTCTCGCCGCTCAGCAGATGCGCTACGACGGCTTTGGCAACCTCGCCTACAAGAGTGACGTTGGCAGTACGGATTATGTTTACGGGACGGGAAACTCGCAGGGAAGCAGCGAAGATGCCGGTCCCCATGCGCTGACCGAGGCGGCGGGCCGTTCGTACAAATACGACGATAACGGCAGCATGGTAGAGCAGTGGTCTGATGGATTGCTGGAGCGTCGAATTACCTACACGCCCTTTAATAAGCCGAAAGAAATTATCAAGGGAACCCACCGAACTGTTTTTGAATACGGTCCGGATCGCTCACGTGTTCGCCGCATGGACTTTAGAGCGCCCACGGCAGTGGGTCCTGAGGATCTGATAACTACGCTCTACCTCGGGAATGTGGAAAAGATCGTCAGCGCTGACGGAAGTTACGTGTTCAAGCGCTATGTGGGCGGAGTCATCATCACCAGCGCGCATAGTTTTAATGGAGTCTCGCAGAGTGAAGAGGAGCATTATCGCGTCAAGGACCACCTGGGCTCCCTCGATGTATTGCTCACGCAGGCCGGTGCCGTCGCCCGGGAATTTGCTTTCGATGCTTGGGGGCAACGGCGAAACGGAGTCGATTGGACAGCCCTCTCAAGCCATGAGCTAACGAACTTCGATCACAGCCTCACCACCCGCGGCTATACCGGGCATGAAATGCTGGACGAAGTCGGCGTCATCCACATGAACGGCAGGATTTATGACGCGCAGCTGGGTCGTTTTTTGCAAGCGGACATCCTCGTTCAATGGGTCAATGATCTGCAAAGTTACAATCGCTACAGCTATGTATTGAATAATCCACTGGCCTTCAGCGATCCCAGTGGGCATTTCATTCCAGCCATTATCGGAATCGCGGTTTATGCAGCGACAGGGAGTGTGGGATGGTCCGTTGTCGCTGTGGGGTTAACCGCATTTACCCAGACCCTCGCCATGGGAGGGACCTTTGAACAGGCTTTGATTAGTGGGGCCTCGTCAGCGGCCTTTGCCTTTATCGGGGCCGGTGGAATTCCGGGCTTGTCGGGCTTTAGTATTGCGAATTACGGATTTAATTTGACGAACACAGGTTTGCTGGTGGCTTATGGCACGGTGGGTGGAATCACGAACTCCTTGCAAGATGGGAACTTCGGAAATGGATTCGTCAGTGCCGGAATAAGCGGCTTGGTCGGGAGTGCTGTCGGCTCCCCGCAATACATGCCAGGTTATAGCGGCGAGTTTTTTATTGGAGTCTCCATGAAGAGCATTGTGGGCGGAACCCTTTCTGAGGTTACAGGAGGTAAGTTCGCCAATGGCGCTCTCTCGACAGCATTTGCTGCCTTGGCCAGTGGTGGGATGCAAGCGTTAAAGGGCGCGCCAAAGGGCGCGGAACTCACTGATTTAAGAGTGGTTCAATGTGGTGAAAGTGCGACTTGCTCGGGAAGCGATGGTTATGCCCTGGTGACAGACACGGAAGCCATGGCCGCCGGGCTTCCCGGCGCACGATTTGATCTTGCCAATGGCTTGCGAGGCAGCCTGTTCAGTAAGGGGTCAGATTATTTGATGACTTTTGGAGGAACGAACCTGGTTTCCATCTGGAAGGACTGGATCGCCACCAACCTGGCACAGGGGATGGGGCTGAAGAGCAGCCAATACGAGTCGGCCATCGGGTTTGCTGATACCGCCTCTAAGACATTGGCTGGGAATCTTCGCTTTGCGGGTCACTCTCTTGGCGGGGGACTCGCGAGTGCTGCGGCCATTGTCACGGGTTCCAAGGCCGCAGTCTTTAATGCCTCCGGGTTGCATGGCAATACGGTCACCCGACACGGTGGCACACTCTCAGGCGGAGCAGGGCTTATCAACGCGTACTCGAGTTCCTATGACATATTGAATGTCTTGCAGGATTTAACGCCCATGCCCAATGGGGTCGGGCAGCGGTTTTCACTGGGAGCGGCCGGTTTGCATTCGCTAAAGGGTGTTTGTGGGGTCTCGGGATGCTAGGGGGCGGCGAGAGGCTAAGGGTAATGAAAGCAATGTTGAGAATGTTTTTGTCCTTGTTTTTGATTGGCCTCTTGATTGGCTGTGCCAGTGATGATGAAGTGTCGAAAATCCTTCGAGACATAAAGCAATCCCAACGAGATGCGGACCAACGGGCCAGTCAGGAGTTGGTTGCCTTCATGTCCTTGGAAACGATGTTCCCCGACCCACAAGTGCGGGCCTTGGCCAAGGCGGCGGGCAAAGGCCGAATCCGCACGATCAACGCGTGGGTTGAAAAAGGCGTCGATGTAAATTCGCGTGGCACGAGGGGGGCGACATCGCTGTTTTGGGCCATGAGGAATGCCAAAGGCTTCAAGCGCTTACTGGAACTGGGCGCGGATCCCAATGTGGTGTTTGACGACGGAAGTTCCATTATGAATTGGGCCGTCATCCATCGGAAAGAAGTGTTTTTGAAGACGGCCTTGGAATATGGGGGCGATCCCAACCTGGTCGCGGGCCCACTTGGGAAGACGCCCTTGTTCGAGGCCCTGGGTCCCATGAGGAAAGATAGAGCAAGGCTGTTATTGGATGCCGGGGCCAATATGAATGCGCAGACCATCAATGGGAGGACGCCCCTCAACATCGCTGCGGGTTTGGGCCAATACGATCTGGTTTTAGAATTACTTGAACGAGGCGCTGACTATACCCTTGAAGACAACTACGGATTTGATCTCGCTGACATCATCGCAAGGAGCCAAAAGACCATGGATCCAGGCAATGAATTGACGGAATGGATGCGCAAAGTGATTCGTTGGTTGGGCGAGCGTGGGGTGAGCATTCCTGAAGCGCGCTATTAGAGGAATAAAAAGGTCCTTGAGATTGATTTCAACCCGCTTCCCGCCTTGATCCGCTCTGGATCTCCCCGTATTCTCCGAACCTTACCGGAGATTACACCCCGTCATGTCCAGCCCCGTTATCCAAATCGGCGAAGGCTCAGAAGCCTTTTCCCACAGGCGCTTGCCCAGTTACTGCTATCGCGAGCCACGGCCCAATTCGGCCATGGCCGGGCATGCCAAGCGCTTGCGCGAAGCAGGTCTGGCCAGTGTGTGTGAAGAGGCGCGCTGTCCCAATCGCGGTGAATGCTGGGAGCGCGGACACGTCACCGTCATGCTCATGGGTGATGTGTGTACACGGGCCTGCCGTTTCTGTGCAGTGGCCACGGGCAAGCCGGTCCTGCCGCCCAACCCCGAGGAGCCGCGGCAAGTGGCCCGGCTAGCGGAGGAGGGGAACTGGGCTCACGTGGTACTCACCTCGGTGAACCGAGATGATTTGCCCGACGGCGGCGCGGCCCACTTCGCCCGGGTGATTGAAGCGCTGCAGGCTTCCAGGCCTCAGGCCACAGTGGAAGTGCTGACCCCTGATTTTCAAGGTGATGCCGAGGCCGTGCGCAGCGTGATGAATGCCGGGCCGGATGTTTTCAACCACAATGTGGAGACCATCCCCCGCTTGTATCGCCAGGTGCGACCCGGTGCGCGTTTTCAGCGCTCCTTGGATGTGTTGGCCCTGGCCAAGCGGGCGCGACCTCACAGCATTGTGAAATCTGGCTTGATGTTGGGCTTGGGAGAGACCGCGGAAGAGGTCTTGGAAGTGTTGGCGGCTTTGCGGGCTCACGGTGTGGATACGCTTACCTTGGGGCAATACCTGCGCCCGTCGCGCACACACCTGGCCGTCGAACGTTATTGGGATCCTGCGGAATTCCGTGACCTGGCCGAAGAAGGCATGAAATTGGGCTTTTTGCACATCGCCAGCGGACCGTTGGTGCGATCTTCCTACAACGCCGAAGAGACGCTGCAAGCCATTCGCGCTGAGCGTCAGGAATTGTTGATTTCCACCTAAAATCGGGTACTTATCAGGCTGTCACTTCTCCCAAGGAACGATCCGCCACTATGCCGTCGCCCACTCGTTACGACTTCCACAAATTAAACCGGCTACCGCCTTACGTGTTTACCCAGGTCAACGACTTGAAGGCCGCGGCGCGTGCGGCTGGGGAAGACATTGTCGATTTGGGTATGGGCAACCCCGATTTGCCGACACCTCCACACATTGTGGAGAAGATTTGTGAGGCAGCGCGAAATGGCCGCAATCATCGCTACTCCACCTCACGCGGTGTACCCAACTTGCGTGCCGCAGTTTGCGAGTGGTATGAGCGACGCCATGGCGTGATTTTCGATCCCGAAACCGAAGCCATCGCCACCATTGGTGCCAAGGAGGGGCTTTCCCATTTTGTGCTGATGACGGCGGGTCCGGGCGACGTCGTGCTCTGCCCGGATCCCGCTTATCCCATTCATCAATACTCGGTGATTATTTCGGGAGCGGATTTGCGGCGCGTGGCCCTGGGGCCAGGCCAGGATTTCTTTGCCAACCTGGAAGAGGCCATGACGACGACCTGGCCCAAACCCAAAATGTTGATTTTGAGTTTCCCCTCGAATCCAACGACGCAAATCGTGGATTTGGCCTTCTTTGAACGAGTGGTGGCCTTTGCTCGAGAGCACGAGCTGATCGTGTTGCACGACTTTGCCTATGCCGAAATCACCTTCGATGGTTACCAGCCCCCCAGCATCATGGAGGTCGAGGGCGCTCGCGATGTGGCCATTGAACTGCTTTCCCTTTCCAAGAGCCACAGCATGGCAGGTTGGCGCGTGGGCTTTGCCGTGGGCAATCAGCAGATGATCCATGCCCTGACACGCATCAAGAGCTACTTGGATTACGGAATCCCCCAGCCCATTCAAATTGGCGCCATTGAAGCCCTGCGCGGTTCCCAGGATTGCGTGGCCGAAGCCTGTAAGGTGTACAAGCAGCGGCGCGATGTACTCATCGACGGACTGGGTCGGGTGGGCGCGGGTTGCTGGGAGATCGAGAAGCCCTGTGCCACCATGTTTGTGTGGGCAAAAATTCCCGATCCCTTTGCGCAGCTGGGTTCGTTAGAATTCTCCAAGCGCCTGTTGCGCGAGGGAAAAGTAGCGGTTTCACCGGGTGTGGGTTTCGGCAGCGAGGGCGAGGGCTATGTTCGCTTTGCCCTGGTGGAGAATGATCAGCGTATTCGCCAGGCCGTGCGCGGAATTCGCCGCTTTTTGCAAGATCCGGCGAACGCCGAGAAGTAAAACGGGAAGATCAAGACGAAGTAAGACAAGGGAGCGTAGGGCATGTCTGCGGAAGAAGGATACAGCGCGTGGTTTGAGAGCATCGAGAATCAGGGTGAGCGCTACGAGTTGGATGAGATTGTCTACACCGATCAAACCGGTGGGTTGCTTCAGGTGGTTCACGACATGGAACCGCTCAAGAAACGATCGGGGCCGGAGTGGCGCGATCTATTTGTGGAGCGCGCACACCAGACCGCATGGCCGCATGGCTCAGGTGTCTGGGGCAAGAAAGAATGGGTTTTGCCAGGGGTGGCCGACGAAAACGTGGTCTCCTTGTACGAGGGTAACACCAACTTGTTTTGGGCGGATCGCTACGGCCAACAGTTGGGGTTGGAGGACCTCTGGATCAAGCAGTGCGGCAACACGCACACGGGTTCTTTTAAAGACCTGGGCATGACGGCCCTGGTTTCCCAGGTAAAAGAGATGCTCTCGCGCGGCGTGCATGTTCCCGCCGTGGCCTGTGCCTCCACGGGGGATACCTCGGCAGCGCTGTCCGCTTACGCGGCGGCTGCGGGCATCCCGGCTATTGTCTTCTTGCCCAAGGGCAAGGTGAGTATCGCGCAATTGATTCAGCCGGTGGCCAATGGCGCCATGGTGTTCCAATTGGACACGGATTTCGACGGCTGCATGGAGATCGTGCAGAAGGTCTCCAAGAACGACGGCGTTTATCTGGCCAACTCCATGAACAGTTTGCGCATCGAAGGTCAGAAGACGGTAGGCATTGAAATTATTCAGCAGATGAACTGGGAAGTACCCGATTGGATCATTATTCCCGGTGGAAACCTGGGAAATGTTTCGGCCTTGGCCAAGGGCATCGACATGATGCTGGAGTTGGGCTTGATTGATAAGAAGCCGCGCATTGTTTGCGCCCAGGCTGAGCACGCCAACCCCTTGTACCTGGCCTATCAAAAAGAGTTCAAAGAGTTCCAGCCGGTGACGGCTCTGCCCACCTTGGCTTCCGCTATTCAAATCGGAAACCCGGTTTCCTATGCCAAGGCCGTGGCGGCGCTGCATGACTATGACGGTATTGTGGAACAAGCCAGTGAGGGAGAATTGGCCGAAGCTTGCGCCAAGGCAGATCGTACGGGCTTGTTTAATTGCCCCCACACGGGCGTGGCACTGGCGGCCTTGGAAAAATTGGTGGGCAAGGGAACGATCAAGAAGAGTGACAAAGTGGTGGTGATCTCCACGGCTCACGGGTTGAAGTTCATCGACTTCAAAGTGAAGTACCACGAAAATGCTTTTAAAGAATTCACCGCACAAATTCCGAACCCGCCCATGGACGTGCCCGCCAAATATGAAAAGGTGCGCGATGCCATGTTGCGCGAGATTGATAGGCGCTTCCCGAGCTAGCTTCGAATTGATGCTGTAGCGGAAGAGTTTTTAGAAGAGGACACACGAGCACATTATGTTTACAGGTATTATCGAAACCATGGGTGAGTTGATCGCTATTGAACCCGAGGGTGAGATCACGCACTTGCGAGTGCGTGCTCCCGAAGTTGCCGAGGGCTTGGCCGTGGGTGACAGCGTGGCCAATAACGGCGTGTGCTTGACGGTTACCTCAGCCGCCGAGGGTGTGATGAGCTTCGATGCCATCCAAGAGACCTTGGACAAGACGGACTTGGGGTCTTTGAAAGTCGGTGACGCCATCAATCTGGAGCGAGCCATGGCTGCGGACGGCCGATTCGGCGGTCACATCGTGCAGGGGCACGTGGATACCACGGGTCAGGTGCGAGCCTTTGAAAAGCAAGGGGAAGATGTGCGCCTGCACATTCAGACCTCTGAGGACTTTGCCGAACTACTCGTGCCCAAGGGTTCGGTCACCATTTCCGGTGTGTCGCTTACAGTGGTGGATGTGGTAAAGGACGGCTTTGACGTGGCGCTTATCCCTGTGACCTTGCGCGACACCACCTTGGGTGCTGTGCAGGTGGGAGATCCCGTCAACCTCGAAGCCGATGTCATTGGCAAGTACGTGCAGCGTTACCTGGCGCGCCTGTTACCCGAGATGGTGCCCGAAACGGGCAAGGGCTGAGTTGCTTAGCGCCAACCCATGACGTCGTATCCCCGATCGCTCAAGCAGCGGTTAACGAAACTCTTATGCATCGTGGATGGATCCTTGGAGTCAATGACGCCCTTGGTGGTACTGCCGGCAGCACCAATGGCAGCACCGGTCGCAGCGGAGTTGCTCACACTGCCGCCGCTTCGAACAGCGCCCGCGGCGGCACCCATCACGCCTCCAATCACAGCACTGGTGGCTCCCTTTTTGGCAATCTCGGCAGACTTATTGTCTTCGACGTAGGCATTTGCCAAACGCTCGCAATCGGCGATGTCGAATTTGCTTTGTGCCGGCCCGACGGTGAGTAAGTGTTGGTTGGGGTAGAGCTGGGGAGTAGGTTTGGCGCATCCCTGTGCGGCCCAGAGCAATGTCATGAAAAGGATGAAGAAAGAGATGTGTCGCTTAGACATCGTTTGAATGCACATGAAGGTCTCGCTCTGAGAATGGGATGGAAAGTCGGGCTGCATCAAAATTTTCCTTTACGGATCGAGTGACGTCGGCGGGCCTAGTCTTTCTCGGAGGAGGGATTGAGCCAAACTGGAGCGGGTGGCACGAGGTTGTGCTCCGAGCCCTTAGTGTACTCGACCATTTCGAAAGTCGCCGATCCCAGAGCTGAGGCTTTTCCACTGGCATACAGTACGCGATGAGGGGCTTTGGCTTCAATCCACGCGTGCAAATCATAGTTGGGTTTGATCTTTGGTTTTCCGTACTGGACATGGCCCGAGGTGATGATGAGATGATAAGCGGGTACGGGTTCGAGTAGTGCTTGAACGGAGATCTCTTCCAAAGCGATGACCTCAAAGTTCACCGAAAAGTTTCGCTTGCGGTCGATATAATTGACGGAGAACTCATCTCCCACGTTCAGATCTCGGCAGCGCGTGCTGAAGAAGCCCGATACCAAGTCCAGGGAGTTGGGCAGCGGGCCGGGTCGATTGCGTGCAATGCTGGGGAAGGTGTATCGATGCTTCTCGTTCTTGTAGCTCCTGACCGTCGGCGGATTATTCCAATCGATCTCAAAATTGACGCGACTTTCGTCCAGGCGCATTGGGTTCTTGCGCAAGCGCGAATGCTCCCAGGAGCGTCGCGTTTTGGATAGATCGGAATCTACCAAGGTGTAGATCTCTTCTCTGTAATCGAAAATCTTGTCAAACCATTGCAAGGTGCGAGCCGCCATATGCCCCAGAAAGTATGAAGCTCCCGCCTCTTCATAGTGTTGAATGCCTTGAATGCTGAGCATCACGGGAGATTCGGCCTGGTAGGTTTCACCTTGGCGCTTCACTCCCTGGACTCCTTTCGCGGCGGGAATCGTTGACCTTAAAAGGTGTAGGTCGATGGCATAGGTTGACTTCTCTCCGACAAACAGGCTGGTGTCGCAGCTCTCAGGGGTCGCCTCATCGGCTCGGGCCGTGGTTGAGGTCAGGCTTGGCCCCATGAGAGCCAAGGCGAACAAGCTCAAGCACAGAGCTGCGCGACGCAGGGCTGTGAGTGGATTTTCTTTGAGAAAGCATGCAGGCCAGATCGCTTGCCAACACATAGTCATAAGGTGATGCCCTTATTCCAACTTTTCATAAACTTTAAACTCGATAGAGTGCTGAAAGTCTCGGTCTTTTTACCGGGTTGTCGAAGCCTAGCTAAGGGCCTTGAGATGGGCCACGGGGGGTCATAGCCACGGGGGGTCATAGAGAGAAGCGCTCGAACTTTTCCCGTGGGGTTTCGTCGCTGTTCTGTTTGGAAGCGTTTCGCCCCGACCCACTAAGCAATCTCAAGACTGCGCAAACGATTCAGGGCAGCGGCGATGTCCTGTGGGCGAGGACGGGCAAAACAACCGGGATGTGTTTCCTTTTTGCCCAAGGGGTCCAAACACTCCAATCCGCCCTTGTCGAGGAGATCCTCAATGTCCTCTAAGACTTCCCGCAAGCTGCGCCTGCCATCCATTTTGTTTTGGGCCGCCCAGTGCAAGAGGTAGCCGATGGCCCGGGTTTGGCTGCGGTCAAAGAGTTGCTCCCACTGCCGCAAGTCGATGCGCTGGGTGCCGAAGAGCAACTGGTCCAGTTCTCTGGTGCTGATGTTGATTTCACGTCGTCCCTTGGAGGCCTTGAAGCTTTGGGGGAGGGGACTGCGCTGCCGCAGGGGTTCCAAGTCCGGTAGTGACCTCGGGGTCGGTGGCAAAGGGGTTTGTTGAACCAGATCCCTGGCCTCTTGGGTCAGGTCTTCGGGTAGGTAATTGCGCATGCGCAGCGTGCAGTCCGCCACGTCGAAGTAATCGCCCGAGCCTCCCATGACTAAAATGGTAGAGGTATCGAAGGTGGTCTTTAATTCACGCACGCGGTGCAAAAAAGGAGTGATGGGTTCTTCGCTCTCAAGGACCAGTGCCTGCATGCGTGCATCGCGGATCATGAAATTCGTTGCCGAAGTGTCTTCGTCTAACAGCAGTGTCCTCGATCCGCTCTCCATGGCTTCCACGATATTGGCGGCTTGGCTGGTGCTGCCACTGGCATCATCGCTGAAGAAGCGCGTGGTGGATTTGCCACTGGGCAGGTTTCGTATAAAAGGGCTGATGTCCACACCGGCGACACGTCGCCCATCTTCGGCGCGAATTTTCACGGCGTCGCGTCGGGTCACAACCCACTCGCGACCATCGCCCGGGATATGTGAAACGACGGCATGTTCCAACGCTTGCAGCAGCGTGCTCTTGCCGTGGTAGCCGCCTCCGATAATGAGGGTGATGCCTTCGCGGATGCCCATGCCTGTAATGTGGGTGTGAGGTGTTGCACTGCTGCTGTTCTCTTTAACACTCGGAAGGGTTTGGGGGTGTAGCAAGGGCAGGGTGACGCTCAAGGAGGGGGGAGAAGAAAAGGGGATGACCTGGGAAGCTAAGGGTTTGTCGTCGGCACCACTGATGCGGGGTAGGCAAGAACCGTCGCCCACGAAGGCGACGAGGCCTTGTTCCTGAAGCTGTTGGCGCAGGTGCTCTTGATTGTCGATGCAATGAACAAAGCTGCGGGCTCTGTCTTGATCCAACGCAGCCCAAACCAGCGTTGCGAGCGCGAGTTCGGGGAGCCTGTCGCACAAAAGTTCTTCAGCCACGTCCCCCAGTACTGTGCGCCCCGCCGCGGGCAATCCCACTTGCACCCGCGCCTCGACGAAGTCTTCCTCAATAAGCATGGCCGTGCGTTCCAATACTTCCTGCCCGCCAGCATCGATAAAGATCAGGCCGCTCTTTCCACTTCCCTGGCGATGTTGTGACAGTCGGTTTTGTGACAGGCCCACTTGCTTGCGAAATTCTCGCGCTAGATGATCAGCCAAGGCTGTGCGGCGGTTGCGGGTGTCCGTGAGTTCTCGGGGCAACTGAGCGCGCTGCATGGGAATTCGCAAGCGCAGTTTGGAGGGGTCGGCAAAGGGATCGCGTTGAACGCGATCGATGTGCAGGCTCCCCCCTTCAAAGGCATAGAATCCAGCGATGTCGCGGTAGGCGCCGTAGCCCTTTTGGTTGATTCGTCGAAGAATTTGACGGAGATCCTCGAGGGATCTCACGGAACGATTTTCAGTTTGGGTGGTTTCGAAGACGACGGTTCGGGAGTTTCGCTTTCCTGGGATGCGTCTTCGTTCTCCTCGGAAGCTTCCCCCGCGTCCAGGCAAGTGCGCACAGCTACACTCAGCTGGTCAGGAGAATAGGGTTTGCCCAGAGAAGAGCCTTCAGGTAGCGCCCTTCCATATCGGAAATGGATGTCGGCATAGCCCGAGACAAAGAGGACCTTGAGGTCGGGGTCTGCCTCGCGCAAGCTGTTGGCCAGATCGAGACCGCTCAACCCTGGCATGATGACATCGGTGATGAGTAGGTCGATCTGAAGTTCCTCATTCCGCCAGCGATCGAGGGCTTTGCTGCCGTTGGAGGCGCCATACACCAGGTAGCCCTTGCTGCGCAGAATGCGGGCCGTGAGTTGCAAAATCGCCGGCTCGTCCTCGACCAATAAAATGGATTCTTTTCCACGGGTGCTGGTCTTGTGTGAGCTGTGGGGCGTCGGCTTGTATTGAACGCGGCTTACCTGTGGGAAACTGAGAGTGAAGGTGGCTCCCTGTCCCGGATTGCTTTCCACCTTGATATCCCCGTGACAGTGTTGAATGATGCCGTAGACCATGGACAGCCCCAGGCCTGACCCCTCGCCTACTTCCTTGGTGGTATAGAAGGGCTCGAATAAGTGCTCTGTGGTTTCGGTATCCATTCCACAACCGTTATCGATAACTTGGAGCAGTACGAGTTGGTTGCTTTCCTCCTCGCAAGAATTGTCAATCTGTTGTGTCGAGGTGCGCAAAATAAGTTTTCCACCGCGGGGCATGGCATCTTTGGCGTTCAATACCAGGTTGAGCAGGGCTTGCTCCAGTTGGCCCGGGTCGGCCAGGACATGCGCGTTCTCTTGGGTGAGGTCGCAGAAAATAGGGACGTCGGTTCCAATCAGGTGTTGCAGCATGGGCTTGAGCTGTTCGACCAGGCTGTTGAGATCTACGTTGGTGGGCTCTTGTTTTTCCCCGCGACTGAAGGTGAGCAGTTGTTGCACGAGCCGCGCGGCACGATTGCTGGCTTGTTCAATTTCTTGCACATCACTGCGCAGGGGGTTGGAACTCTCCAGCGCATCGTAGACTAAGGAACTATACCCGCGAATTGCCGTGAGCAGGTTGTTGAAGTCGTGGGCAATGCCGCCGGCCAGCCGCCCCATGGATTCCATTTTCTGAGCTTGGCGCAATTGCTCATCGCTTTGCCGCAGGGCTTCTTGCGAATGCTTCCACTCATCCACGAGTTTCATTTTCTGCAGCGCGATTTGGATATGATGTGTGGCTGCTTGGATGAAATCTTTCGCGTTTTGTCCCCAGGTGTGACCGTCTCGACCGCGTACTTCGATAATGCCCAGGTAGAACTCACCGTCGTGATGTCCGAAGGAAAAGCACAGAATGCTGGAGATCTTCAAGGTCTCATGCAAGGTCGAGGCGATGCCATCGGCTACAAAACTATCGGCGGGTGCATCCGCATAACTTTCCACAATGAGCGGTTCACGAGAGAAGGCATTGATGCTCTTTGGAACGTTACGCACTGGGAACAGGCGCATGTGGGCATCTGGGAAATCGGAGGGATTGTCGGTCCAGCGAGAAACGGCGCGGGTCATTCTTTTGTCTTGGGGCAAGTGATAGATCATGGCTTTGTTGGCTTGCAGTGCGCGAGCGGTGGTTTCGGCCAGGTTCGCCAGGAGAGGTTCGGGCGTATCATAGGCGGTAATTTGATCGGTCATCTGGTGTAATGCTTGGGCACAGCGCAACTGCTCTTCCAGAGAGGCATTGGCCGTGGATAGCTCCGCCGTTCGGCTCGTCACCTGTTCTTCCAAGTCTTTCTGTAAAACTCCGAGTTTGCCGATCAAGCGTGTAAAGGCCCCCACGGTAAGAGCGGAAAGTGCGCAACCGGCCAAGGTCATGGGCAGGACGTCCGTACTGTCTAAACCACCCAGGCCCCAGGACACCGCGCCTGCCAGCAGCGTGACAAAACCAAAGTAGGGAATGATCAGGCGCGCCTCTTGTAGGCTGCTCACGACTACGATCATCGTCAGCAGGCCCGTGGTGTAGTCTGTAGTGCCGCCGTTGAAGTAGACCAGGACGATATGATTCAGTGAGAGGAGCCACAGTCCTGTGGAAAGTAAGGTGCGGCTGTATTTGGCCGCCCACGGGCTCAGGTAGGTGGAAAGCAAGATGGTCAGCATGAGCACAGAGATCGCGAATCGTCCGGGCATGGGATCGAAGGCATCCACCGGAGCTAGAAACCGCAGCAGCGGGTAGAGCACGGCGACGGTCAGCAGCACATTTCGGGTGTAGCGAAGAATCGCTGTTGCTTCTGCACTCAGGACAGGTTCTTCCTGTTGCTCAGGTGCGTTGAGGAGGTCCTCAGAATCTGGGTTTTCTGAATGGGGAACCATGGCCTGGATCGAATCCTTAATGGGCTAATTGCAGTATCCCTATACGGGAAGGATGGGGGCTCGGTTGAGTGGTTTCAGGGAGTATACAGGGTGACCAAGCAGTTGTTTGGTCCATTAGCTCTCGTTAGAGCTGTCGAAAACCCCAGAATGCTTTCCGTTGTGGACCCTAGTTGCTTAATTTTCTGAGTTTCCTCAGGTATTTAGCCCGTTAGGTAGTGCCGGGTGAGCCAGGCTGCGCTACAAGCCCTCCTCTATGTGGAAAATCGGAAGCAAGCTTATTCACCCCTTTAATCCGGAACTCGGCGTGGGAGTCGTGCGCAAGCTCGATGGGCGGTTTTTGGAGGTGTATTTCCCTGACGAAGGTCGGGAGCTGACGCTCTCACCGCAGTCCAGTGGAATCACGAGGCTGATCCTCGCCGCTGGGTCAAGTGCTCTCTTGCTGGATGAGGATGAGGAGGTGGTGATTGCCGAAGCACTCGGGCATTCCTACCGCCTGGAGGATGGGCGCGAGGTGGAAGACGCTGCACTCTGGCCCCTGCTTCCCCCGGATACCCCCTTGGAGCGTCTGGCCACGGGGCGACTGAATTCGGTGGAATCCTTTCGCAATCGTGTGGAGGGCCTGCAGTTTTCGAAATTGCGCGAAGCTGGAGGCTTGGGAAGTTTTCTGGGCGGGCGCATTGATCTCTTTGCTCATCAGCTTTACACGGCCCAACAAGCCGTCGCCCATGATCCTGTGCGTTGGTTATTGGCCGACGAAGTGGGCCTGGGCAAAACCGTAGAAGCCTGCCTGATTCTGTCGGCACTGTTGCGCACGGGGCGCGCCGAGCGCGCCTTGCTAGTGGTTCCCGACACCTTGGCAGTGCAATGGTTGAGTGAGTTGTACCGCAAGTTTCACCAGGTCTTTGTGCTCCTCGATGAAAAACGATTAGAGAGCGTGCAAATCGATTTCGGGGAAGATGCCAATCCCTTTGAAATTCACCCCTTCTCGGTGATTTCTCAGGAACAACTCCTGGCCAATCCCAAGTTGTGCCTGTCGGCCATGATGGCGGAGTTGGATTTGGTCGTCGTGGATGAAGCCCATCGCCTTTCCAACGAGCCCATTGACGATGTCGTGCGCCCTTTGGTGTCCATGTCCACACACGCGCTCTTGCTCACCGCCACTCCCTTGCAAGCGGATAGCGAAGGCTTCTTTGAGTTGCTGTCCATGTTGCATCCCGAAGACTTCTATTCCTACGAGGAGTTTAAGATCAGCTTGGAGCAGGGTGGGACACAGGTACCCTGCACGAGTTCAGTACGTCGCGCCGATGTCGGGGGCTTGCCACCGCGCGTGACGCTGCCCGTGGACCTTCCCGCCGCAGCCGAAGAACTGCGCAACGATCCGCGTGCGCAGTGGCTTATGGACCAGGCGCGCATCTGGGCCAAGGCCAGGGAAAAGGTTCTTGTTTTTGTGCGAGATGTTGAAACCTTGTTGGCCCTGCAAGAGCTATTAGAAGCTCGCGTGCACCTGCGCATGCCAGTGTTCCATGAAGGGCTCGATCCCGCGACGCGCGATATTGAAGTCGCCAATTTCCGAGATTCACGCGCTCCCATCCTCTTATGTTCCGAGGCCGGTGGCGAGGGCCGCAACTTCCAGTTCTGTGAACGCATGGTGCATTATGATCTTCCTCTTGACCCTGTAATCCTGGAGCAACGCATTGGTCGCTTGGACCGCATCGGGCGAAAGATCCCCGTAGAAATTGTCTATTTCCGGCTGGAGGGAGAAAAGCTGGACGTGGCCGGTTTGTATGAAAGGCTCGATTTGTTCAGTCGACCGGCGGCGGGCTTGGATCGCGCCTTGGTTCCTGTGCGTTCCACTTTGGCGGGTGCCAAGCGCGGCGTATTTGAGTTGGACATCGACAAGCTATGCGCGGAGGTGGAAGAGGAGCGACAGCGCGGAGGCAAGAGCATTGTCGAGGTGTTCTACCCGGATGCCTATCACCATTCCATGGAAAGCGAAGTCTTGGAGCAAGTCCCTGAGGAGTTGGATTCACTCACACAAAAAGTTTGTATCGACGCGGCTGAAGAGCTGGGCTTTACCGTGGTGGATAAAGGTGGGGACGCGCGCTTCTACATTGAGTTTGGTTCCGAAGCCATCATCGAAGCCCTGCCTGGCGTACAGGACGGCGCGCGTTTTCTGGGTACTTTTGCTCGCACGGAAGCCGTGCGCCGCGAAGAGATGGAGTTCTTTTCCAGCGGACACCCCTTGGTGGAAGGTTTGCTATTGGAACTGGAAGATGGGGATCGCGGACGAGCCGCTTGTTTGGAAATTCCCTGTGCCAGTGTCGACGGCGGTGGTTTGCTCGTTTTTTGGAAGAAGGGTGCCGAGTGGGAAGCCGAGGTCGTGGACGTGGCTGGCAAGCCGCACCCGGAGTGGGTGGTACCGCTCTTGGAAGCCCTGCCCCGTGCGCGCAAAGCCGACTTGGGTGTGGAGAAACCGAGCCCGGAATGGTCTGAGGGGCTGCGCAGCTTGGGGGAAACCTTGCTGGGCGAAGGCGACATGATGGCAGCCGCACTGTTTCGAACAACTTCCTGAGATTTCAGTTTCAAAGAGTGAGGGATAGGGATGCCAAAGCAGTATTGGTTGATCAAGAGTGAACCCGGAGCGTACTCCTGGGGAAATTTCCTGCGCGACAAGAAAACCTATTGGGATGGCGTCCGAAATTACCAAGCCCGCAATAACATCCGCGCCATGCAGACCGGCGACCTGGCGCTCTTCTACCACTCGGTGAAAGAGAAAAGTGTTGTTGGCGTCGCCGAAGTGCTTTCCCAGGCCTACCCCGATCCTACGGCCAAGGAAGGAAGTTGGTCCGTGGTCGATCTGAAGCCCGCTTTCGGCTTGAAGCAGGAAGTCACCCTGGCGCAGATGAAAGCCGATCCTCGCCTGGCAGATATGTCCTTGATTAAACAGTCCCGCCTTTCCGTGTGCCCGCTGTCGAAAACAGAATTTGATCTGGTTGTGAAGTTGGGTGGCAAAGTTAAATTCTAGTCCTGGTGGAAATGGACGATATAAATCATTAGAAAATAACCCTGCAAGTGTTAGATGAACTGGGAGTTCTAACTCCTGTTTTATCGGTTTAGAGATTCCATTCATTAAAGAGAGACGGGGAAGGCATTGCTGCCTTCCCCGCTTTTTTTATTGCACATGTAGACTTCTTTTCAGGACGTCATCTTCCCCAATCCCGTCAGGTCGCGCACACCACCTTTGTCTGCACTAGAGGCCATCAAGGCATAAGCCTGCAGCGATTTGGAAACCATGCGATCTCGTTTCTCCACCGGTGCCCAGGCGTTATCGCCACGCGCTTCCATCTTTGCGCGTCGAGCACTTAGCTCCTCGTCGCTCACCAGCACCTCGATGCTGCGCTTGGGGATGTCGATACGAATGGCATCCCCTTCTTCAATCAAAGCAATGGCGCCACCGTTGGCGGCCTCGGGGGAGACGTGCCCGATGGACAGGCCCGAGGTCCCACCCGAGAAACGCCCATCGGTAATCAAGGCACAAGCGGCACCCAGTTTCTTGGACTTTAAGTAGGTGGTGGGGTAGAGCATCTCTTGCATGCCCGGTCCACCCTTGGGCCCTTCGTAGCGAATGACCACTACGTCGCCTTCCTTGATTTGTTTAGTGAGAATGGCGTCACAGGCCGAATCCTGAGATTCAAAAATTCGCGCCGGGCCTTCAAAGGTCCAAATGGATTCATCCACACCGGCCGTTTTTACAATGCAGCCATCCACGGCAATGTTGCCGCTTAACACCGCGAGGCCACCGTCTTTGCTGTAGGCGTGTTCCGCCTCGCGAATGCAACCCTGGGCTTCGTCCAAGTCGAGATCTGCGAAGAACTTTTCTTGGGAGAAAGCTTCAGTGGTGCGCACGCCCCCCGGTGCGGCCAGGGCGCGTTGCTTGGCCTTGGCCGTGGCGCTTGCACGACGGATGTCGTTTTCGTCGATGGCCTGACCCAATGTGGGACTGTGCACGGTGTAGGCATCGGTATTGATTTTCCCCGCTCGCTCCAAGGCGCCCAAGATTGTGAAGATGCCGCCCGCGTGGTTGACGTCTTCCACATGGTAAGCGGAAGAGGGCGCCACTTTGCAAATGCAGGGCGTGTCCAGGGAAATGCGGTTGATGTCCTCCATACTGAAGTCCACCCCGGCTTCTTGTGCGATGGCCAGAATGTGCAGCACGGTATTGGTGGAACCGCCCATGGTCACATCCAGGGACATGGCGTTTTCAAAAGCTTCAAAGCTACCAATGGAACGTGGCAAGACGCTTTCGTCGCCGTCGACGTAGTAGCGTTTGGCCAGTTCCACGATGCGCTGTCCAGCTTCTTCAAAAAGTTCCCAACGCATGGCGTGTGTCGCCAGCATGGTGCCGTTGGTGGGCAGGGCTAAGCCCAAGGCTTCCGCCAGGCAGTTCATGCTATTGGCCGTGAACATGCCCGAGCAAGATCCACAGGTGGGACAGGCCGAGCGTTCAATGGTCAGTAGTGTCTCGTCGTCGATGTCTTCGTTGGCGGCTTGCATCATGGCATCCACCAGGTCGAGACCTTCGGGCAAGGCATTGCCGTGTCGATCGTGAGTGCCCACGGCCTTTCCGGCTTCCATGGGGCCTCCAGAGACAAAGATCGCCGGAATGTTCAGGCGCATGGCGGCCATGAGCATACCCGGTGTAATCTTGTCGCAATTGGAGATACACACTAAAGCGTCGGCCACGTGGGCGTTGACCATGTACTCCACACTGTCGGCGATGAGTTCGCGACTGGGCAGGGAATAGAGCATGCCGTCGTGACCCATGGCAATGCCGTCGTCGATGGCAATGGTATTGAATTCCAATCCCACGCCACCGGCCGCATCGATGACTTCCTTGACGCGTTGGCCAATGGGGTGCAGGTGGGTATGTCCCGGCACAAATTGCGTAAAGCTATTGGCGATGGCGATGATGGGCTTTTCGAAGTCATCATCCTGCAAGCCATTGGCGCGCCACAGCGAGCGTGCGCCGGCCATGTTCCGCCCGTGTGTCGTGGTTTTGCTTCGAAATTTTTTGGTCATAGTCCGGGGAGTGTAACTTGGGGAGCCCCCTGAGGACAGGGGTTATCCGGTCTCCGGGCGCGCCGGGCGCTGCAATTCCGTATACTACGGCCCTCGTTTTCGGAGCCTTCCGGCTCAGTGAGTAAGCGCAGGGATTGTGGACTCGATGGTGTGGTATGACACAGTAGACTTTTTGGTAGTTGGATCCGGAGCGGCAGGTATGACGGCGGCCATTCGGGCTCACGATCTGGGCGCAAAGACCCTGGTCATCGAAAAGGGCGAGCACTTCGGAGGTTCCACGGCCTTGTCCGGGGGGGTGGTCTGGGTACCCGATAACCCCAGCATGCAACGACTGGAAATCGAAGACTCAACCGAGGAGGGTTTTGAATACCTCCAGCGCATTACGGACGGCGTGCCCAGCGAGGCTCGATTGCGAGCCTACTTGGAAACGGCACCGCGCATGCTGCGCTACTTGGAAGAGCACAGCGACCTTAGTTTTCAGAGTATTGAGGATTACCCCGACTACTATCCTGAAGTGCCCGGTGGAAAGATCGGTGGGCGCTCTTGCGAGCCTCACGAACTCGAGGGCTTGGAACTCGGTCCAGAGTTGAAATACCAAGGGCGTTACCACCAGAGCTACCTCCCCCTCGGTTTTGTGTCCATCCGCGCACGCGAGGGCAAGGAGATCCTGCAAAACACGCTCAAGGGCCAGTTTCTGTTTTTTCGCTTGATTCTGGGGTTTTTCTTGAATGTTCGGGCCCGGCTCAAAGGTTGGCGCAACACACGCCTTGCCATTGGCGCCGCCTTTACCGGACGCGCGCGCCTGTCCTTGATGAAACGAGATGTGCCCCTTTGGTTGAAGACGAAATTGATTGAGCTGATTGTGGAAGACGGTCAGGTCGTGGGCGCCATCATCGAACATAAGGGTCGGGTGCAGCGCATTCGGGCCAAGCAAGGCGTGTTGCTGGCCACAGGTGGTTTCGAACGCAACGCGGAGTTGCGGCGCGAGCACCAGCAAGCGCCCATCGGGACGGAATGGACCGGTGGAACAGAGACCAACGTGGGGGATGCCATTGCCATTGGTCAGAATTTGTCTGCGGGGTTTGAACTCATGGACGACGCGTGGTGGTGTCCGGTATTTCGCGTGCCCGGTGAACGCTTTGTGCGTCTCGTGATCTACGAAAAGAATTTACCGGGTAGCATCATCGTGAATGGGCGCGGCGAGCGCTTTATGAACGAGGCCGCACCCTATAATGACGTGGTGAAGTCCATGTACCGCGCCAACGCTGAGGCTGTTTCTATTCCGGCGTATCTAATTTTCGATCGTCGCTTTCGCAGGAAGTATCCCGTGGCCGGTATCCTCCCTGCCGATATCCAACCTGATTTCTTGATTCCGAAACACGTGCGCTCCTGGATTTCAAAAGACAAAACTTTAACGGACTTAGCTCAGCAGATCGGTGTGGACGCCGAGGGTTTGTTGCGAACCGTTCAGCGCTTTAATGAGTTTGCACGCGATGGAAAGGATCTGGATTTTGGTCGGGGAGAGAGTGTGCAAGATCATTACTACGCCGCTTTGCCTACGGGTCCTAATCTTTGTTTAGGGTCCATTGAGAAGGGTCCTTTTTACGCGATTCAAGTGTGGCCGGGGGATTTGGGAACCAAAGGTGGACTGAAGACCGATGAACAAGCGCGCGTACTCACAGAAGAAGGTGATGTGATTCCGGGCCTGTATGCGGCGGGCAATTGTTCGGCTGCACTGATGGGCCCCACCTATCCCGGTGCGGGCGGCACCATCGGCCCGGCCATGGCTTTTGGCTTTATCGCCGCCGAAGACGCACTGGGTGGAAAGCCACCTCCTGCGGAAAAGATGGATTGAAAGCGTGAGTACTGAAGACGCCGTTACAGGGCGTGTTGTTTTTGTGGGTGCCGGGCCGGGAGATCCGGACCTCATCACCGTGCGCGGTTTGCGCGAGTTGCAGCAGGCCCAAGTCATTCTGTACGACAACCTGATTGATGAGAGCCTCCTGGAAGGACTGGCAGCCGAACAGATTTACGTGGGCAAAGAGGGTGATCGTCACAGCCTGCCCCAAGCGGAACTGAGCCAGCGCCTGGTCGAATTGGCGAAGCAAGGAAAACGAGTCGTCCGCTTAAAAGGTGGCGATCCTTCGGTGTTTGGACGCCTGGCCCAGGAGGCCTTGGTGGTGGCCGAGCAGGGCATCCCCTTTGAGATTGTTCCAGGGGTTACCAGTTGTGTGGCAGGTCCTGCTTATGCGGGAATTCCAGTTACACATCGAGGTGTAGCGGATCATTTTTCGGTGGTGACGGTGCATCAATCTTCTGACACCACAGTTTTTTCCATCCCGCCCTACAATGCCAAAAACACCGTGGTGCTCATGATGTCCTTGGGCAGCGTCGATGCCTGGCAAAAGCAAATGCTAGAAATGAAATATCCCGCCAAACTGCCTGTCGCACTCATTACTCGCGCCGCCAGCGCGACCCAGCGCGTCCTGGTGACTTGTCTGGACGAGGTGGACCGGGCCGTGGCTGAAGCCTCGTTGGAATCTCCGACTCTTGCGGTGGTGGGCAAGGTAGTGGCCCTGCGCGAAAAACTGAGTTGGTTTGATCCCGCCTTGATGGCTTCGCTGGATCCTGAGGCGACGACTGAATAGCCCTGGCCGGCACACTCTTGGGCGGTTTCCTGCATGCTGATAATAAGTCAGCAATTACAAATACTTAAACTACTGGTCGGCACCTTTTTACCACTGGCTTGCGGCTCACTGACTTATCGGTCATTGTAGGGCGCTAAGTTGGCCGTTCGCCCTGTCTCCAAGGCTGAAGCCTCGTTGATTCCCCTGTAGATTCCGCAATCAAAAAGAAGATGAAGATGAGTAGGACCCCCCAAGTATGAGTTTGTTAGAGAGCAGTGAACGAGCCTTCGAGAGATGGGGCCACCTTTCCTATGCCCATCCCTGGAAGGTGATCAGCTTGATGATCTTGGTGACCGCGGCGTTGTTCGTTGGTGTCGCTGAGCTTCGCACGGACGTCTCCACGGAGAGTTACTTGCGCGAGGACGATCCCGCGCGGGTCGTTTACAACGAGTTCCGGCACCAGTTTGGATACGATGATGACATCGTGCTCATCATCCAAGGCGACGATATTTTTTCGCTGCCCTTCTTGGAAAAGCTGCGCGGAATCCATGCGGACTTGGAAGCCGAGCTTCCTTCCATCGACAGTGTGGAGAGTTTGATATCGGCGCGGGTGACGCGGGGTGAAGGCGACGTACTCATCGTAGAGGACTTGTTCGAGCGCTGGCCCGAGACGGAAGCCGAGCTGGCGGTCATTAAAGCCCGCGCCCTGGCGAACCCCACCTATGAGAATCTCTTCTATTCCAAGGACTATACCTCTACAGCGGTGCGTGTTCGCGCGGCCCCGGCCGCTGGCGAAGCGCCCCAAGAGCTCGATGCAGAGTTGAGTTTTGGGGAGGAAGCAGATTTATCGGTCGCACCGAAGGCGGTGATGCTCGAAGGCGAAGAGCTCAACGCAGTCGTCGAAGCCATGTACCCTGTTATTGAGCGTTACGAATCCGACGACTTCCAGATCGCAGCTTCAGGTGGCCCCCCCATTACCTACGCAATTCTCTCGCTGATGCAGAGAGATATGGGCGTGTTTACTGTCGTCTCCAATCTGATCATTCTGACCTTGTTGGCGCTGATGTTCCGGCGGTTTTCCGGAGTGTTCCTGCCTTGGGTCGTCGTGGCCTTGCCCCTATTGGCCACCTTCGGGGCCATGGGATTCTTGGATCTCGCCATTACCCCGAGCACCAATATTCTACCCTCGCTCTTGTTGGCGGTTTGTGTGGGCGATGGTGTTCACATCCTCTCCGTTTTCTTCGATAAATTCGATCAAGGGCTCAGCAAAGAAGAGGCGATTTCCTTTGCTCTGGGTCATTCGGGCTTGGCGGTCGTCATGACCAGTATCACCACGGCCGGCAGTCTCTTCTCTTTTGCCTTTGCCGATTTAAAGCCCCTGCAAGGTCTCGGTATGGCCGCACCCATCGGCATCCTCTTCGCGCTTGTCTACGCCGTGGTTTTATTGCCCTCCCTGATTGCTGTGATGCCCATGCACCGACGTGCCAAGAGGTCGGAGGAGAGTCGTACTTCGGTTTTGGATCGAATCCTCTTGGGAATTGGTGACTTCTCAACAGGTCGGCCGTGGACCGTCCTGGTGATTTGGTTCGTGTTGGTCTGCTCTTCCTTGTATGGCGGCTCTCAGATTCATTTCACCCATGCCCCTCACAAGTGGTTTCCTGAAGGTCACCCCGTGAGCACTGCCTTTATCCTGGGCAATGAAGTGTTTGACGGCACCCTGAGTATGGACGTGGTCATTGACTCGGGCGAAGAAAACGGGCTGTACGATCCGGGGCTATTAAAACGCCTCGATGAATTGCATCGTGTTGGCGAGGCCATGGATGATGGCTTCGTGAGTGTGGGCAACGTGATTTCTGTGGTCGATGTAATCAAAGAAACCAATCAGGCCCTCAACGGAAACGACAAGGCTTTTTACAGTATCCCCGAGTCTCGCGAGTTGGTGGCCCAAGAGATGTTGTTGTTTGAAAATGCGGGCACTGATGATTTGGAAAGTTTGGTGGATCCGCAGTTTCAACGTGCGCGCATGACATTGATCCTCCCCTTTGAGGACTCCCTGTACTACATCGATTTTGTGAAGACGCTGGAAGAGACGTTCACGGGGATCTTGGGTGGCAAAGCCAAGCTGGATATCACGGGACAAGTGGTTCTGTACGCGCGCACCATTGGTCTCATGCTCACCAGTACAGCCAAGTCTTACACCATCGCCATCCTTATTATTATTCCCCTGATGATCTTGCTCATTGGCAACGTGCGCATGGGGTTGTTGAGTCTGATCCCCAACCTGGCTCCCATCATCATGGGTATGGGCCTGATGTTCCTTTTGGATGTGAACTTAGACCTCTTCACCATCATGATTGGAAGTATCGCCATCGGCGTGGCCGTGGATGACACCATTCACTTCATGCACAACTACGGTCGTTACTATAAGCAGAGTGGGGATTCCAAAGATGCCGTGCACAAGACACTGCAGACCACAGGGCGCGCCTTGCTGATTACTTCCCTGGCCTTGTCCAGCGGCTTCTTTGCTTTCTTGTTTGCCACCATGACCCATGTGCAAGGCTTTGGTCTGATCACTGGATTGACGATTCTCACGGCCCTCATGGCGGACTTGATGCTCTCTCCCGCCATTGTAGTATTGGCGGACCGGTTCTCAAGGCGCGGCTCTCGAGCCCGGTAGCTGCGTTAGTCGCTGCATCGGCGATTCCGATTTTTGGAGAAAGCATAAAATGGAAACTGAAACATCCGCCATTGAGCAGGGTATTCGGGCGGTGGCCGTGGGCAAGAAGGGCAGCAAAAACTGCCCTGAAGAAGTCGCGGCACAAATTCTAGAAGACTTGCAGCAAGGTAAGATCGATTCCGTTCAAAAGGGTGCCTTCTTCGGAGCACTGGCCATCAAGGGCGTGGAGTCGTCCGAACAACGGATTGCCGACGCCGTATCCCTAACCGATGCTGAAGCTTTTCTCGACTGCGTGGCCAGTGACACGCCGGTTGAAATGCGCCCCTTGTGTCAGAAATTGTTGGGAGGCAAGGAACTCAGCCTCTCGGAAGCACAGCAGGTGGGAGAGTTTTTCTTTTCGGACCAGCCGGGCGATACCGCGCGTTCGCTGATGGCGACAATATTGCGCGTGCGTTACGCCAACGCGGAAGAGTATGCGGGCATTTACTTCGCCATGCGCGAGAGCTTTGCCAAGCCCTTCCAAGAGTCGGTGCCTTCGGGTGGCAGCGTCGCTCTATTGTCTGAACCTTTTGACGGTGTCGAACGATCCTACTTGCTCACGCCCCTGATTGCCGCTTGGTTGGGGAAGTCGGGATATCGGGTGCTGAATGCTGTGGGCGAATCCTCTGGACCCAAGTACGGCGTCACGCTGATGGATTTGGCCGAGGCCTTGGACGGAAGTTTCTTGGAGGGCAACGTCGAGTTTACGGGCGATCATTCCGTGTACGGTTGGTATGTGGATCAAGCGAAACTCTCCCCCGCCGTGCATCGCTGGGTGGGCATTCGCAAGAAACTTTTGAAGCGGCCGGGGTTGGCCACGCTGGAACGCTTCGTCAATCCCGTGGGCGCCGACTTGTTTATCAACTCGACCTTCCACCCTCCCTTTGCTGAAAAAAGTATCGAGATCGCTCAGCAGCTTGGCTTTCGCGCAATTATCGTGTTGTGCAAGGGAACCGAAGGAACCCTGGGTTGTGCGCTAAAGCGACGCGCAACCGTGTACTGTGCCGCGCGTGACGTGGATGGAGAGTGGCAGCGGATGCACTTTGCGCTGTCCGCTGGAGACTTCGGAATTGATATTCCGGACGAACCCGAATTAGAGGGAGTCGATGTTTCCAAGAATGCTTCTTTGATCGAAACTTATTTCAAGGAAGGCGCTTCGGGGAATGCGCACTTTGACGGGCGAGCGGAATACACCTTGAAGGTGATGGCCAAGGCACTGAGCTGGATCGACGAGCAGCGGGCTGGCTGAAAAGGCCTACTCGCCGCTGTAAATGCAGCCCGCTGTGCAGGTTTCCTGAACCACAACCTTGGACAGAATGTCCAGTCGCGGTTTTAGTTCCCGCCAGATCCAGCGCGCCAGGACTTCGCTGGTGGGATTCTCAAGGCCTTCAATCTCATTCAGAAAATTATGATCGAGTCGTTCTTCCAGCGGCTTGAAGGCTTCTTTGATATCGCCGAAGTCCATCACCCAACCGGCGTGTTCGTCTATCGGGCCGCTCACGTGAATTTCTACGAGAAATGAATGTCCGTGTAAGCGACCGCATTTATGGCCCTCGGGTACATTGGGCAGGCGGTGGGCGGCCTCGAATCGAAAAATTTTAAATACATCCATGGTTGAACCGACTCCGTGCGTCCGTGCCTCCGTGCGTAGACGAGAGCGCTAGACTAGCTTGGTAGACATTCTTCCGCAGCTTAAGAAAGCGCCAAATGAGGGCAGTATGAAATTAGGCATGAACCTCCCGGTCATGGTACCGGGTTTGAATCGCGAATTGATCCTCGACTGGTGCCGGCGCATCGATAACGGTCCCTACAACAGCCTGGCCTTGGGAGAGCGGATCAATTTCCCCAATCCTGAAGCCATGGTCACCATGTCCGCCGCCGCTGCTGTCACCGAACGCGTGCGACTCACCTTCTCGATCCTGGTATTGCCCATGCACAATGAAGTCTTGATCGCCAAGCAGATCGCCACGCTGGATGTGCTGTCCCAAGGGCGTGTGACCTTGGGCTTGGGGGTCGGCGGTCGCAAGGAAGACTACGACGCGGTTGGGGCCGACTTTGAGATCAAGCGCATCGCGCGCTTGGAAGAGCAGGTGGCACGCATGCGCCGCGTTTGGGCTGGGGAAAATGTGGTGGAAGGTGCCTTGCGTTGCGTCGAACCCGCCCCGGTTCAAGCGGGAGGCCCCGAACTCCTGGCCGGGGCCATCATGCCCAAGGCCATTGCACGCGCGGCTCGTTGGGCCGATGGAATTACCGATTTTAGTTTCGGGCCTTCTTTGGACGAAATCCAAGGGAAGATGACAGCCGCGCGCGAAGCTTGGGAAAAAGAAGGCCGCGACACACCTCCTCGTTTCGTCGCCAGCTTCTGGTATGCCCTGGGCGACAACCCGCGCAGCCAATTGGATGACTACCTGGGGCGCTATATGAATTTCCTGGGTCCGGAGCTGTCCAAAATGTTGATCCCGACGGTGACGACCACTTCTGGACAGCAACTCAAAGAGTTGGCGAAGGCTTTGGATGGGATGGGTGTGGACGAATTGATCTTGGCGCCCACGACTTCTGACCCTGAAGATGTAGATCGCGTGGCAGACTTACTAGGATAGGTTTAGATAGCGACTCAAATTGCTGTCGTGAAAATTTGGTGCCTCTCGCGGCTCGTCACTCTCCGATTACCTGCTGTCGCCTGTCTTTGTTTGCAGCGGGTTCTTACTGCTACTACCTACTTGCTACTACCTACTTGCTACTACCTACTTGCTACTACCTACTTGCTACTACCTACTTGCTACTACCTACTTGCTGCTACCTACTTGCTGCTACCTACTGCTACCGGTGCTGCTAACGAACAGGGCAACTCGCTGATACCATCGGGTATCACTCTTTATGTGTTGCTCTTAATTTTTGATTCCCCATTCCGCCGTTGTTTTGATTCACGGGTTTATTGATTCCCCCACCCGTGAACAACTTCTTTCTTTGCATCCGTGTTGAGCCGCGGAGGCACCGGTTATTTTATGAAACAAAATTTAAAAAGAAAACAATTTCTACAACTTTTTGTTCGATTAGGGGAAAATTGCTGTCGTCCCTAGAACAAGTTCCGAAGCCATTGGCCAAGTGATGGATGTAAATCAGAGTTTGAGTTCAGGCATGGCTTCGCTGGACTCGGTCCAATAGAAAGACGCATTGCGAATGCGCTTACTTTGGGGATCAAACTCTGCGAAGACCACGCCATGAGTCGTTTCTTCGCTGCATTTGGCATGGAACACACCCGCTGTTCGCCATCCTGCGGCATTCATGCCAGAGAAACGAAACTTGAGATCCCGCCCTGGCCCCCAAAAGAAGTCACCAACAGAACTTTTCTTGCCAGCGGGGAACTCGATACTGGATTCGGCGTCGTGGAATAAAGAAAGGAAACTCTTTTCGTCCCTCGCTCTGAGTGTGTTGCTGAATTGATTCAGTGTCTTTGGACCGCGCTTGAAGATACCGACGAGCATGCCTTTGGAAAAGCTGAGCAGACCTTGAATCCCCTGGTTTTCGAACATGCGCCAGGACATGGTCAGCATGGTTTGGCAACCGAGCAGGCCCTGCTTCAACACCTGCAACGAGAGATCGAGCAGTTGCCAATGCGCCTCCAGGCTGTCGAGTTTGAGACTGCCATCTTCTTGAGTCGTGCGATAACGAATATACGTGGGCACATCGATGCTCGCGCCCGTGGAAAGCCGCGTGTGGATGGTGACATCGCGAATGACTTCGTTGCCGACGACGATGTCCTGGTACACGGTGAAGGAAATTTCGCTTGGCGCGATGAAGGTGTCGTAAAACGCGCCCAGTTGGTCTTCGCCCGTTCCCTTCGCGCTGGGGGTTCCCTTGCGGTTGACCGCTGTCCCGACGGGATCTTGAACCGTGGCTCCATGGGCGAACAGGTTGAGCCAACCCGCCTTGTCGTGTTCCGCTACGGTTTCTGGTGAGAGACGTACCAGGGAGAGTAACTCTTCGGGTTGAGGGCTCATGAGGGCTTCCTTGCAGGGTGGTAGAGGGGCGGGATTGTAGAAAGAGCGTGTAAAATTGGGGTGGCTCCTGAATCTTCAGTCACTTCTAGCGCAAGTGTAGTTGTCAATTGCCTTGTGACAAGGTTCAGTTGGCTCCTGGGTGGATGGTTGGACAATGGAATAGCGAGAGAGGCGGCTGAATGAGTAACTCGAGGGAGGGAGCTGTGCGGGCGGGCAGGGGGGCTGTGGTTTGACGTCCTCTGAGATCCTTTTGAGGGCTGTGCTGGGGCTGCTCTTTCTCGTTTTCTCGGGGGTTTGGCTGGCCGGAGCGCTGCGGGCCGGGCTGAGTCGCCGCTTCTTGTATGCCTCGCGTGAGTCTTTGGGCTTTGCCTTGCTTATTCGAGGACTGGTATTGAGTAGTGCTGGGGGGCTCCTCGGTTATTTGTACCACCCCGAATGCCTTCACTGGGCCTCACTGCCCATTCCTGTGGCAATCCGTTGGCTAGGAGTGGTTCCAGCTGCTCTGGGTGTGGGGATCTTCACCGCCACCTTAAAGGTTTTGGGTCCCCAGTTCAGCACTTCTCTAGCCCTAAGGGATAACCACGAATTTATTACAGCAGGCCCCTATAAATGGGTTCGACACCCTATGTACCTGGGCTACCAGCTGGTCTGGCTGGGCTTTTTACTCTTGTCAGCGAACGGGTTTATTGGCGGGGCAGGAATTTTGGCTTTCGGGCTCGTGATGTTTTACCGAACGCCGCAGGAGGAGGCGATGATGCGCGAGGTGTTCGCCGAGGAATACGTCGGTTATTGTCAAAAAACCGGAAAGTTTTTTCCTAAGCGATGCGTGTTTTCTAAGGTCACTCGGAGCCGTTAGTCTCTTTAAATATCTATACTAATGACCTAAAGCTGCACACCTGTTAGGTCGAAAAAAGTCTTAGTTGACCATGGGCTCGATTATAATTTTATCCAGAGGGAATTTTTGAATGCGTAGTTGCAAAGCGTTTTTTATAAGAGCTGCAGTTCTCGGCCTTTTCGCCCTGACTGCGCTGTTGGTCTTTTCTCCTGTTGGATCGCAAGCGGCGAAAGATGAGACTCTGACCAAGGCTCAATTTTTATACAATCTGGCCTTGTACACCCAATGGCCCGAAAGCCAATTCGTTTCTGCGCGTTCTGATTTCAAGTTCTGCACGATGGGCGCTGAAGATGTGGCCAGTGCATTGCTGTGGGTGAGCACGGGCAAGAAGATTAACGGTCGTTCCGTGGAAGTTTCCGAGGTGAGTAACGTGGGCAGCATTGAAGGTTGTCACGTCCTGTTCTTTGGGGAGACAGATGAGGAGAAGCTCGGAGACTACGTGGCTGCCGTGTCTGAATCTGGAGTGCTCAGTGTCGCTGGTTCGGAGAAATTTGCAGAGTTGGGTGGTGTGTTGGGTTTCGAAATGATTAGTGGAAAGGTTCAGTTCACCATCAATGGTGCTGCCGTGAGCCGCGAGCGCTTGAAAATTCGAGACAAGCTCATGAGCCTGGGGAAGGTTATCTAAAAAGAATTCGAAGCTAGTGCGCGATGAAAATTTACGAAAGGCCGTCATGTGAATTGGCGGCCTTTCTTTTTTTGACTTTTAGTCTCGGGATTTCTTGTCAACGGCGGCGAGAATGGCCGCGGGGATTTGTTGCAGTGGAAGAATTTCCTCTACGCCACCCCTTGCGATCGCTTGTTTGGGCATTCCAAAGACGACAGAGGTTTCGGCGTTTTGAGCGATGGTGGCTGCGCCAGAGGCATTCATTTCCCACAAGCCCTCGGCACCGTCTTCTCCCATGCCTGTGAGAATCACGCCCACTGCATTCTCGCCCGCGGCTTCGGCCACGGAACTAAACAACACATCGACGCTGGGTCGGTGTCGGCAAACACGCTCTTCTTGATTCAATACGACGCAGTACTTGCCAGCAGTTTTTTTGAGCAGCATGTGGCGGTCGCCGGGTGCGATCAAGGCGGTTCCTTGCATGACGGTATCTCCGTCGCGAGCCTCGCGAACTTCGACGGCTGAAATGGTATCGAGATGGCGGGCGAGTGGTCCCGTAAAAGATTCTGGCATGTGCTGAACAATCAAGATGCCGGGTGTGTCTGCAGGTAGGGCGTTCAATAGCAGGCGAAGGGCTTCTGTGCCGCCCGTGGAAGCGCCCACCGCAATGACTTTTTCACTCGCAATGCGTTTGGTGCGTGCTGCAACCAGCAGTGGAGATAGAGGGGGTGAGGTCACTTCTTCTTTGGGCAAGGGCATGCGTCGGCGCACTTTGGCTTCTGCAGCGCTGTGAATGCTCTGAATGAAATCGTCTGCGGATTCGCGTAGGAAGTCGGCCACGCCCACGCGGGGTTTGCCAACGACTTCTACAGCACCTTCACTTAGCGCTTGCAAGGCAGTGTCTGAACCTTCCACGGTGAGGGCAGAGCAGACCACCACAGGGATGGGATCTTCGGCCATGATCTTGCGCAGGAAGGTGAGTCCATCCATGCGTGGCATGGTAAGGTCCAACAAGATGACATCGGGTCGAGCGCGCTTCATCTTTTCCATGGCGATGATGGGGTCGGCTGCCACGGTGACTCGAAGCTTCGGGTCGCGCGTGAGGGTGGAGGTCATCATCTGGCGAACGACTGCGGAGTCGTCTACGACGAGAACCCGAATCGGTGCGGAGCGGGATGAATTCTTCCCTGACTTCTTGGGAGGGCTCATTCTGTATCCTCAGCATCGATGTAGCTATCTGCAAGCGTATACACCGTCGGGATCGTACTGCGGACGCGGTTGGTTCGACCGAGCAAACTTTCTGCATGCCCGAGGAGAAGATGTCCTGAGGGTGCGAGGTGGTCGAGAAGGCTGTGAACAACGCGCAGGCTTGATTTTTGATCGAAATAGATAAGGACGTTCCGGCAGAAAATTAAATCGAAGGGTCCACGAACAGGATAGTTGCGATCGTTCAGGTTGAGTTTCCGAAAGCGAATGATGGACTTGATCTCGGAGCCAGCTTTCATTTTTCCTTCTTGACCGCCGCGCCCCTTGAGCATGAAACGTTTGGCCAGGCTTTCGGGAATCTCACTGCTCTTATCGACGGCATACAGGCCTTCTTCGGCACGCTCTAAAATCTTCTCCGAAATATCCGTGGCAAGGATCTCGACTCTCCAACTTCCACCCGGAGGAAAATGCTTCAGCAGCAGCATTGCGAGGGAGTAGGGTTCTTCTCCCGTGGAACATCCCGCGCACCAGATCCGGATTTTTTTCCCTCGTCCCCCGTCGATGGATTCTTTCTGCCAGCGGGGAATGAGCGTTTTCTCTAAGTACTCAAACTGGCGAGGCTCGCGAAAAAAGGATGTCTCATTGGTGGTAATGCGATCGATGAGCTTGATCTGCTCTTCGCCACTGTCATCTTCGAGAAGCAGTTGGTAGTAGGCAGCAAAGGACTGAATCCCCAGTTCGCGCAAACGAATCGAGAGACGACTTACCAGCAAGCTTTTCTTACTCGGCGTCAGATTGATGCCCGACACGCCGTGAATGAGTTCCTGAAGCATGGAGAACTCGCGATTCGTGATGGGTTTAATTTCACCCAACACTCTGTCCGAGAGATTTTGTGCTTGCTTCATGCTTTCCACCGCTTCACTGCAATTCCTCAATTCCGCATTATCGACCACTGCTGTCGCAAACTTTCGTCCGATTCAGGTTTCTTTTAGTTTTATAGTTCAGAGGGGTAGGCTTCATCCTCCGAGGGAACTTCTTCTTTTTCTTCCTCTTCCTCTTCCTCATGCTCCTGGGGAAGCACACTCGCCAGAATGTCTTCTGGCGCCATGACGGTTTCCACATCGATGATGGGGATGAAAGCATCGTTTATTTTTGCCAATCCCTTGAGATAGCGACTGGCGATGCCTGTTCCAAAATTCGGAGCATCGTCAATTTCTGCCGCTGGGATATCGATCACGTTCCGCACTGAATCGGTCAGAATCCCCATAACGATCTCCTCATTGCCTAGCACCAGATCAACAATGACGACACAGGTGCGATTGGTCGAAGTTGTTTTCTTGGCGCCAAATTTAATGGCAAGGTCAATCACTGGAACGGCTTTGCCGCGCAAGTTAATCAGTCCAGAGACGACCTCGGGTGCCATGGGAACTTTGGTAGACCCGTCATAGGGAATGATCTCCTTTACTTGGAGAATCCCGATGGCGTAGTCCTCGCCAGCAGATCGAAAGGTCAGATACTGCTCGTGATGTACGCTTTCCTGTGCTTCCTGGTCCATTACCTTTCTCCAGCCCTAGAAGTTTGTGAAGTCGTCATCGATATCGATGCCTGCGGATCGCTCTGTATCGAAGTCGCTCCCCGCGGAGCTACTGTTTTCGGGAGTCCAGCCTAAGGATTCTCCTGCCGGTCGCGCGTTGGCGGCGGCCTCGTCTGGATTTCCGACCCCGTTCATGGATCCCGAGGAAATGTGGAAGAAGCCCATGAGTTTCTTCAACCCGAGTGCCTGGGCCGCCAGTTGTTCGGCGGTGCTGGAAAGCTCTTCGGCGGAGGATGCGTTCTTCTGGGTCACGCGATCCATTTGCTCCATGGCCTGACTCATTTGCCCGACACTGGAAGATTGTTCACGCGAAGCCGCTGCCACTTCCTGGACAAACTCCGCTGTTCCCTGAATAGAGGGAACGAGTTCAGCTAAGAGATCGCCAGAGCGCTTGGAAGCCTTGACGCTCATGGAGGCTACATCACCAATCTCTTGGGCGGCGGCCTGGCTGCGCTCGGCCAACTTTCGAACTTCGGCGGCCACAACCGCAAAGCCCTTGCCGTGCTCCCCAGCACGCGCGGCCTCGATGGCGGCGTTCAGTGCCAACAGGTTGGTCTGGTAGGCAATCTCTTCAACGATGGAGATGCGGTTGGCGATGGTTTCCATGGCAGTGACGGTTTCATTCACGGCCTTGCCACTGTCCTCGGCATCGTTGACGCCCTTGGTGGCCATCTGCTCCAGGCGGCGACTGTTGTCTGCGTTCTGTGTAATGGAGGCACTCATCTCTTCAAGTGTGGAAGAGGTTTGCTCCACAGCAGCGGCCTGCTCACTGGTACCATGGGACAATCCCTGGGAGGAAGCTGCCACCTGCTCGGCAGCCGTGGAGATACCCTCGGACTCGCCGTGCACTTGCTGGATGATGTTCTTGAGTCGCATCGCCAATCCGTCCAAGGCACCCAGCATTTCGCCAATCTCATCTTGGGACTTGATTTCAATTTGTACACCCAATTCGCCTTCGGTCAGTACCTTGGCTACTCGGATGGCCTCAGTCACTGGAATCGTAACGCTGCGCGTAATGATCCATGCACCGGGGATGAGTAGGAGGAGTGAAAAGACCAGCAAATAGGTGATGTTATTGGTTGCGCCTCGGTAGGAGCCCAGAGCGATTTTAAACTCGTCCTCAATTTGAACCTGGCGGGAGGCCGCATTGGTTTCCAGAAGTTCGCTGAGGTGGTCAAATTTCTTTCCAGTTTCAGCGATCTGCTGAGCGAGGCTCTTGCTGAAACCTCCAGAGATCATTTGCTCACTGACATGCTCGGCCGATTCATAGTAGCTGGTGAACCGATTTTGAAGGGTCTTGAGTTCCGTCGCATCGAGCACAGGGTTGTCCATGCTCTTTTCGATGCTATCGACAAAAGATTCGGCATAGGGCTCGGCAGCGATCATCCCTTCGGCATCAGAATCTGAAACGGCGTCATGCAATGAACGCTGAACGCCTTGCAAATCCTTCTTCAGTTCCCGATTGAGCTCTAGCGCTGGGTAGTGACCTGCTTGGATCAGCGCGAGGAGATCAATGTTCTTGTTTCCGAAATGCTGCACCGTAATCATCACTGCGACAAATGCCAGTGTGGTCAAGAGCGGCAGCGCAAACATCTTGTGTCTGAAGCTGAATTTTCCGAGCATATCCGTTACCCCTACCTAGAGTTTTGTCATCGTCGATAAATGTTCAATGGAGTGCGTCGACATTCGCATCTCTATTTTCCTCATGGGTCTTAAGTTTTCCATTCTCTCGCAATGCCTCACCATTCCAACCAATGGACGATCCGAGTAATGCAGGCACGTCAAGAATAAGCGCGACACGTCCATCTCCGAGAATCGTGGATCCTGCGATGCCGGGAAGGCTTTGGAACAGTCGGTCAAGTGGCTTGATGACGATCTGGCTTTCACCGTACAAATGATCGACAACAATACCTGCGACCTGGCCGTGGTGATGGGTGACAACAATGCTTTCGCGCTCAGGTGGCGTGCCTTGTGACGCCAGAATATTTCGTAGGCGAACATAAGGCAGCGGCTTCCCGCGCAGGTTGATCATGCCCGTCGCCGGTGTCTGATCTTCTTCAATCAGATCGAGACACTCGATCACAGAGGAGAGTGGTATGACGTAGCGATCCTTGCCGACTCCGACGGTGAAGCCGTCGACGATGGCTAAGGTGAGAGGAAGTCGGATCGTAATCGTGCTTCCTTCACCCGTTATGCTAGAAATCTGAACCGTCCCACCCAAAGACTCGATGTTTCTACGAACAACATCCATGCCGACTCCACGCCCAGAAGAGAGCGTAGTGTCTTCGCAGGTCGAGAAGCCTGGTTCGAAAATGACCTGTGCTAGTTGCTGTTGGCTCGGGTTTTCTGAGTGGTTGAGGAGTCCCATGGCGCGGGTTCTCTCCAAGATGCGGTCGTAGTCCAATCCTGCTCCGTCATCGCGTATCTCAACAAGGATGCTCGAACCTTCGTGGCGAGCGGCGAGGGTGATTTGGCCGCAGGGATCCTTGCCGTTTTGCTCTCGAACTTCGGGACATTCAATGCCGTGGGCAACCGCATTGCGCACCATGTGACCAAGGCATCCGCGAAGATGCTCAATCACGGTGGTGTCTAACTCGGCATCTTCGCCTTCAATTTGTAAGGTCACTTGCTTTTCATTTTCCACACCCAGGTCGCGGACAGTGCGCAGGTAATGACGGAAGAGCGGGCCAATGGGGACCATTCGCACTTTCATGACCTCTTCTTGTAATTCGGTGTACAAGGGGTCCAGCGCGTGGAAGGCCTCTAATAAATCCTGATTGATGTAGCGGGTGTCCTTGGTCAGCATCTGTTCGACAAAGCTTCGACCGATAGCAATTTCACCCGTGAGGTTCAGCAAGCGGTCGAGTGTGTCTACGCGGACTCGTAGGGTCTGGGTTTGCTGAATGGTTTCTTCATGTTCTCCTGAACCCGCTTTGCTTGAGCCTCGTTTGGCTGCTGAGTCGCTACCGTCTCCTGATTCTTCAGCGTCGGACGGGCTCTCAAAGCGCGCCCACTCTTGCAGTTGGTTGGCCAGGGTTGCGTAAGATTCGGTATCCGTCTCGATGCCCTCGGTGGCGTCTTGCACGAGGGCGCGCAAGGTGTCGACGGATTCAAGTAGGAGAGTGGTGAGTTCCGGGCGGACCGCTACCTCACCGCTACGGATTTTGACGAGTAGGTCTTCCAGGATGTGTGAGAAGGCAGCCGGGGAGGAGAACCCGAGTGTGGCGGAATCACCCTTTAGTGTATGACAGGTGCGAAAGACGAGGTTGATCGCCTCTTCGTCATCCGGACACAGCTCTAGCTGTAGGAGCGCTTGCTCCATATTCGTGAGGCCTTCCTCGGTTTGAGCGAGATAGGCTTCTTTGATCTGTTCTCGTTCCTCGTCCGAAAACATCGTGTCCACTAACTCTCTCCAGCTCGGTATTTCATCGCGTTAGTTCTCACTGAATCGCTCGTGAAGTTGGGCGGTGTACAGTGCGTTGGCCGCCTGACTTCCCAGCAAGTCAAATAGTTCGAAGTCCAAATCAGCAAGCTCGGTTTTTTGTTGAAGCAACCCAAAGATGGCGATGGCGCCGCGCGCTACATCTGAAACCATGAGGGGGATGCACGCCGTCAACTTCTCTTCGTGAGGCAGGGCTTTGATCCCTGGTTCCTGATTGGGTACACAGGGCATCCCGGTCTTCATCGCGTGGCCAATGAAGCCCTGGCCGAGTGAGAGTGTGCGCAGCTCGTCGGTGTCGACACCAATGGAGTCAATGAGCTTGAGTTCATTGTCCTCATCACAGAGTTCGAAGATGGCGAGTTCTTCCGAGCCAACGAGATTCGTGACGATCTCTTTGATCGTGCAGAGGATGTCATGCGTGGCCAGGTTCCCATGCAAGCCATAGGAGGCGACGTAGAGGTTGGCCAAATTGTTATTCTGCTCTTCGATCATCGCGTGATGTTCTGCGTTTTGTTCACGCTCTTTTTCCAGTTCGCAGGAAAGTTCATCACGCTCAGTTTTCTTTTTTACGATCTCGCTTGAGGCCTGGTCGAGTTTTTCATGAAGGTAATCTCGTTCGCGCTCCACGGTGGAAACGCGGTCCTGTAACTGCTCGATTTCGCCGAGTAGGCTGTCGATGTACTGTCTGGTATTTTCACGGACTTGTTGAACGTATCCGCCGCGATTTCTTGAATCCTTGGTCACCTGTTCGAGCCCCCTAGCTACCGAGTATATTTTTAATCTTGTTAAGTAATTCACTGCCGTTAATGGGCTTGGTCACATAGTCACTGCATCCATTTTCATAGCCAGCCTCGATGTTCTCGGCTTCGCCTCGGGTGGTGACAAGGATGATGGGGATGCTCTTGGTCTCGGCTTTGTTGCGCAGTATTCGGCAAGCTTCAAAGCCATCCATGACAGGCATATTGACATCCATCAAAATGAGATCGGGTTGGTGTTTGACCGCGAGTTCGATGGCTTCTTCGCCATCCTTCCCCTCGATAATGTCGAATCGACCGTCTCGGCGTAGGATCATCACTTCGGTCATCAAAGCGACCTTGGAGTCGTCGACTACTAAAACTCTCTTTTGTGGCATCAGTGGTCCCCTTCAACTCGTTTGGCTAAGCCAATTCAAGTTTCAGATGATGGGTTCGCTGCGCTAGTTGCACGCTAATAGTGTGTTCGGTCTTTAGGAGGGACAACTTGATATTCGGCTGGAATTTCTTCCGCTTACGGATGGTTTTTCACCCCGGGGTAGCCTCGATTGGGCAAACCTGGATCTTGAAATATTGTAATTCAAGAGAGAGCGGATTACGCATCCGTATAAACACGGGGCGCAGGTACTGGGAGAGGCCTAGGAAGTTTGCGAACAGGTTTTCAAATACTAATCGAGCTGAAAATTCTGGCGGATGTATATGCGAATAAGCTCTCGGCAGCGTTCGGTAATTTGAACGAACTCTAAACCGAAGTGGGTTTTCCCTTGGAGATTACGACTGCGGTGGCGAATGGCGCCCTTGGCTAGAAAGGTCTTGGTGTTGGGCAAGGTGATCACGAGTTCAATTTCCTCGTCCAGGCCAATGCCGTTGAAGTCGTGGCCTACTTGGACGCCAATGCCCGCGACACTGATATCGCGTGCCTTGAGCACGTCCAGACTATTTTCGCCCACGACTTGGACCCGAACCGGTGCCGCTTGGGTTGGAATGACTCGGATGATGTTTTCATCTCGAATTTCGGCCCGTTTTGGGGCTTTGGCTACCGCTTGCCCCTGTTGCCAGAACATTTTCAAAGGGTCACCCCCATACATCTCTCATAAAGCAAACAAACCGGGCACATGAGCTGAGTCCGTCGGCCCCAGTACCTGTATCGGTCTTTCCCCCCAACCTAGTAAGTACCGAGAATGATAATAAAGTGACGCTGTATTAAACCCTAGGGTCTAAAACGGGGCATGGGCACAAAACTCAGGTTTCCAGGCAATAAATTACATGAATATCACAAAATGTCCCAGATATTGGACAGGGCCAGCTGGCCAAGAGCTTTCGTGCCCCCTCGGGGATGGGATGGGCTCCAGCCTTTGACTTGGAAGCAGAGAAGCCTCATCCTCCCCGGCCATGACGAGCCCGCTGAACAGCACAAGTGAATCGACCCCAACCCGCCAGCGAGATCGACGGATTGCAGAAGTATCGCAGCCCTTGCCGGGCTCTATTCCCTATGTCAATCGACGCCCCATGAAAGTCGGCCGCCAATACGCCGGGCTTTCGCTGTTGGAGTTTCTCACGCGCAATCATCCCCATATCTCGGCACAGTTTTGGAGCGAGGTCATCGCTCGGGGGAATATGGAAATCAATCAGCGCAGTGCCGGAGCGCAGGAACCCGTGGCGCAAGGGGATCGAGTCGTGCATGTCCAACCCGACACCGTCGAGCCGCCCGTGGATCCGAATCTGCGCGTGCTCTTTGAAGATGAGGCCCTGTTGGTACTGGAAAAACCAGCTCCGCTGCCGGTTCACCCCTGCGGTCGCTTCAATCGCAACAGCGCCTCCAAGCTTCTAGAAATGGCGTTTCCAGAGTTGAACTTGCGGCCCGTGCATCGCTTGGACGCCAACACCACGGGTGTGTTGGTGTTTGCCAAGACACGAGAAGCCGCGTCGAACCTGGCGCGCCAATTTCGGGATCGCAGCGTGGGCAAGCGATATCTCGTGGAGGTGCTGGGACAGCCTGAGGCCAATGTGTTCGCCTGTGATGCGGCCATCAAGAAAGCTCCCCAAGAAGCGGGGACGCGCGGGGTGTGTGCGGAGGCCGGCAGGCCTTCTCACACCGAGTTCACCGTGTTGCACCGGGGAGACAGCGGCACGAGCTTGCTCATGGCCAACCCTGACAGCGGTCGCACAAACCAGATCCGCATTCATTTGGCCGAGTTGGGTCAACCCATCGTGGGTGATAACGCCTATGGCTTTGAACGCGACATCGAAAATGGACTTTCCAAGGAAGAGACCTTGCACTTGCATGCCTGGCGGCTCACTCTCACTCATCCTCTCTCTGGAAGTACACAGGAGTTTGTCGCAGCACCTCCGAAGTGGGCGGAAGGGAAGCTCAACCGAGGGGGCGAGGTTGGGCTCAAGCATGGGGTCGAGTGAAATGGGAGTAGATCAAGACATCGAACTTCTGGCCCCCGCTGGCTGTTGGCCTTCTTTGCAGGCGGCCATTGATGCGGGAGCCGACTCTGTGTACTTCGGTTTGTCTCAACTGAACATGCGGGCGCGCGCCCGTAAATCTTTTCAGTTGGAGGACCTGAAAGAAATTATGGATCGTTGCCGTGAGGGGAAAATTCGTGGCTTCCTGACCTTGAATACCCTTCTTTACGATCACGATCTTGGCTTGGCCGAAAAGCTGTTGGGAGAAGCGGTGCGCTGTGGCGTCGATGCGGTGATTGCGTCTGATATGGCCGCTGTGACCCTGGCGCGCGAATTGGGTTTGGAAGTGCACCTGTCGACCCAACTCTCTATTTCCAACTACCCGAGTTTCAAGTTTTACGCGCAGTGGAGTGATCGAATCGTACTGGCGCGCGAGTTGAACCTGCGGCTGATCCGCAAGCTTTACGATCAAGTGCGGGCCGATGATTTGCGCGGGCCATCGGGTCGTCTCATGGAGATCGAAGCCTTTGCCCATGGGGCCCAATGCATCGCTGTGGCGGGGCGCTGTGGGATGTCTCTCCATACCTCCAATGCCTCAGCCAATCGCGGAGCCTGTGAGCAAAATTGCCGAAAACGTTACGAGGTGAAAGACATCGAGACGGGCAAGAAGCTGGTGCTCGACAACGAATTCGTCATGTCGCCCAGCGATATCAGCACCATTGATTTCCTTGATGAGTTCATCACCAGCGGTGTGAAAGTTCTCAAAATCGAGGGTCGAGGTCGGTCGCCGGAATACGTCTACACGGTGATCAGCGCCTACCGAGCCGCCTTGAATGCCATTGCCAACGGCAGCTACGGAAGAAGCCTGGTGGATGAGCTGCTAGGCGATCTAAAGGGGGTGTACAACCGAGGGCTGTCTTCCGGCTATTATCTGGGCCGCGAGCAGGGTTGGTCGGGGTCCTACGGAAGCAAAGCGACCCGGCAAAAAATCGAAGTGGGGAAGATCGTAAACTATTACGCAAAGCCCAGTGTGGCCTTGATTGAAGCTACGGGACAAGGATTGGCGCTGGGGGACGAATACGTCGTGATTGGTGAGACGACGGGCGTGCTCAAGGGGGTCGTGGAGGAGTTGCGTGTTGAGGGCGAGGCCGTCAAACAGGTACCACCGAAAACGGAGTTTACGATCAACGTGGCCAGCACGGTTCGTCGCAGTGATCGGCTCTATTTTTTAAGGCCCACTGATGCTGAGAATTAAACACAAACGCGCTGAATGCATTGGTTGTGACAGTTGTGCCAGTGATGCCCCCGAGTATTGGGAAATGGCTGAAGATGGGTTGGCGTCGTTGATTCAGCTCAGTGAAGCACACGGCGTTTTTGAATTTGCCAAAGCCTTTGGAGATGATCGAGAGGTGCTCGAAGAAGTCGCGAGCGCTTGTCCTGTGGGCATTATCAGCCTTGAAGTGGTAAGCGTTGGAAGCAAACGTTCTCAATAAACAGGCCTGTGAAATCGAGGATGAGGAATGGATGTGTCGGAGATTCGAAGCGAAGAACTTACTGCCCCGCAGCTTGCGATGGCGCTGATTGATACCATCGAAGTGTTGGAAGAGTGCAAGGAAAAAGTCCTCGAAGCACGCTTTACGGACATCGACAAAGAAGGAGCAGAGGAAGTCGCAGACATTCCTGTTCTTCATCTGCGCTCCTTCCTGGCAGAGACCCTCAAGCCCAAGGGGCACACCTTGGGCCAGGACGAGTTGGCCCTGGAAATCAAATCAGATGCGCCAGAGAAAGTCCTTTTCCGTTTTTGTCGAGATGGGCATGTTCACCTGACGACGACCGATGAAGCCCTGCTGGAGAAAGTATTGCAACATTGGCGCAAGGGCGGTTTCAAATTGTATAAGCGAGTCGACCAAGAGTGGGTTTCCCGCCTGTAAACGCATTCTGAAAATCCTTCGCGGATGAGGGGTGTGTTTCAGCAAATTTCGTCGTAAATCAGGGCAATTGGGTCGATCTGGCAGCTGGAACTCAGGATGATCCGCAAAAAGCTTCAATCTTGTATCACAAGACCTTCTGAAAGCTCTCAATTCGCACTTCAATAAAGCCGAAGACTATTGGAACTATGGCACGAAAAAGACAATGTGCAGCTTTCGTCGTAATGCTCTTTGGCATTTCCGTTTTTTGGATTCCCGCCTTGGCCGAGGCCGTGGTGCGTCCGTCCAATGGCGAGCCTGCCGTTGATTATTCGGCTCTAACGCCTCGCGATGACGAAACACCGGAAGAGTTGGAGGCGAGTGTCACAGCCTCCGAAGTCGAGGCTTCTCTGGTAGAGGAGGCCGTCGCTAAGCCCCCAACTCCCAAGGCCGCGGCATCCACCACCGAACCCAAAACACCCGGTTATTCCTGGCAAGCTGGCAAAGAGCGCTGGATGGCCAAGATTGAAGCGTTCATTGTGAAGAACAGCGACGATCTTCCCCCGGCCCTGCAAACCATGTTGGATCAGTTGGGCCAGGCCAAATCGGATCCCGCCTTGCGCGATCTTGGATTCATCGCCGCCATGTGTCTCGGGCTACTCTTTTTGGTGTTGCGTTTTACGGCACGCCCTGGTGACATCTCTGTTTCTCTGGAATACCCCTCGGAGTTGCGTGGAACGTTTAGCGTTTGCCTCAGCAAGAAAAAGGGGAAGCACAAGCGATTGCGCGCGGGCAAACAGAGGACGGAAAAGTCGTCTACCAAGACCGAGCATCACCTCGTTTCCCGAGAAACGCAGTTTCGTGGTTTAGGGGCTCGCCGCTACTGGGTCACGGTGGACGGGGCTCTGAATGATCCCAGTTCGCGCTCGGTGTTGAAAGCCATTCGAGAAGAGCGGCAAGTCATGGTGAAGCGCGGCAAAACAGTTCGCCTGGAGTGCGATTTCTGGCCCGACGGTTGTCCTCTCGAAGTCAGTGTTCTATGGGACAATCGACCGGCACGGGAGGCTTCGGTCTCACTCATGGGTCGTCCCTCGAGCCTGCGTTACGTGCGCGGTGGCTCGGCACGCTTGGAGTTGCCCATGGGTTCGCAGCGAATTGTTGTGGGCAGTGGGGACCGCGTCGCGGAAGTCGAGTTGGAGGTGGCCAACCACAGGCCGGTGTCATTGAGTGTGGATCTGGGCATGAGCGAGTCGATTGTTTTTAAAGGTTGCCCCTTGGCTGTTGAGCCCTACCTGCAAGGCAATCTGTCCGTGGCCGCACGAGAGTTGGAACGAGAGGGGCAGGTTGAACTCGCGAATTTATTATTGGCGCGCTTGCACGAAAGCTCGGGCCAGACCCAAGCCGCTGCAGATCACTTTGAGACCGCCGGGCATTTTGCCGAGGCGGCTCAACTCTTCGAGTCTCTGTCGCAGCAGCTGCGTGCCAGTGAGCTTTATCTTCGATCAGGGGATCAAGAGGATCGGTGTAAGTCCATTAGTCTTCTGGTGGGTTTAACTTCTGAAGATGCGGAGTATGCAAAGGCCTGCCAGGTTCTAGCCAGGGCTTACGACTTGGAAGGTCAGAATGAAAAAGCCATCGACAAGATGGAAGAAGTGTTGACGATTGTCGAAGATCCTGCGGGTACTGAGGATTTGCATTCACGCCTGGCGGAGTTGCTGGAGCAGCGTGGAGACGAGGAACGAGCCATCGAGGTCCTCGAAACCCTGGAGTCCTTCTGTGCCTCCTATCCCAATCTGGCGACACGGATGGAGACTCTTCGCAAACAGGTTTCTGTTGAGAAGAGCATCGCTGCGCAAACCACGGGCCCTCAGCAGAGCACCTTGGTGATGGGTTCGTCGCCCGCCATGGTCCAATCGGGAAGTCGTTACGACATTGTCGAACAGATCGGCCGTGGAGGAATGGGAGTTGTATTCAAGGCTCGTGACCGACGATTGGGGCGACATGTGGCCATTAAACAGTTGCCGGAGGATCTCCGCGAGCACGAGACGGCAGTGCAACTCTTCTTGAGTGAGGCGCGTTCTGTTGCTTTGTTAAACCACCCCAACATCGTCACCTTGTACGACGCCGACCAGGAAGGGGAGAAGTACTTCATCACGATGGAGTTGCTGGAAGGCAAGCCCCTGTCGCGTATTTTGCGGAAGCACGGACGATTCTCGCCGCGTGACTGCGCACGCCTCGCTTTACAGGTAGCGGCGGGCTTGCACTACGCGCATGGCAAGCGCATCGTTCATCGCGATATCAAAATGGGCAACCTCTTCTACACCAAGGAAAAGGTGGTGAAGATCATGGATTTCGGTATCGCGAAAGTCATGGAGGAGGTTCGCAAAGGAGCGACGGTCATGGGCGGCACGCCCAATTACATGTCGCCTGAGCAAACCCTGGGGAAGTCCGTGGATACTCGAACGGACATTTATGCCTTTGGGGTCACCTTGTTTGAAATGTTGACAGGGAAACTGCCTTTCACTGATGGTGATGTTGCCTATCACCATTGCCATACGCCGCCGCCCAATCCGTGCGACCTCGTCCCCGAGGTTCCTCAAGGGCTTGGCGAGCTTGTTCTGAAGATGATGGCCAAGGATCCCGAAGAACGGATCGCCACAGCGGCCCTGGTCGCCGCTCAGCTCAAAGCCTTCGCGAGCTGAACCTCCTGGCACTTCCGACTTCCTTCTAAACCCAGGCTCTTTTTCCCGCTACACTCTCGCCTGAGATCCATGAGGTTGTGAGTGGTCAGAGGAGATGTAGGAATGTCCATCGTCGAGACAGTCAGTACACAAATGAAGGAAGCCATGCGTGCCAAGGATAAATTGCGCTTAAGCGTTCTGCGCAGCATGCGAACTGCCTTTTTGAATGAGATGAAAAAGGATAACTCCGAAAAGGTCTCGGACGAAGTCTGTATTTCTCTTTTGAGAAAGTTGGAAAAGCAGCGCAAGGAAAGTATTGAGGCCTTTGAGAAAGCAGGGCGGGAGGAGCAGGCCGCCGCGGAACGCGCAGAACAGTCGATCCTCCAAGAATTCCTTCCCCAATTGGCTGACGAAGAACAGACTCGAGCTTGGGTGCAGGAGGCCATTGCGAGCAGCGGTGCCGAGCAACCTGGAGACATGGGGCGCGTCATGGGTGCCATGATGAAAGCGCACAAGGGTGAGATTGACGGAACGCTGGCGAAGAATATTGCGGCAGAGATTTTGTCCTCCTGACCTTCACGATGAATGAGATTCCCCGTAAGGCGTGATGCAGTGGTAGGGTGGCATCTCCATGCAGGAACCAAATGAGAAGCTGAGGCATGCCATTGAGGAGGCGCAGCAGGGGCGTCCGCCCTTGGAGCCCTTCGGCTTGGTTTTGCACTACGATGGCCATTGGACTCACGAAGGCCAACCCATTACCCATCAGAAAATACGCAATCTTTTTGATCGCTCGGTTCGCTTTCTTCCTGACGAGGGCAAATATGTCGTGCAGGTGGGTCGCTTTCGGGGTGAGATCCAATGCGAGGAATCCGCGTTCTTTGTGCGCGGTTTCGATCCTGAGGAGGGTTCGCTGAGTTTGTCCGATCAGAGCAGCGAGCGACTGGACCCGGACTCGCTCACCCTATCCGCGCGAGATGGTGCCTTCCTGTGCCGCATTAAAAAGAGCTTGTCGCAGGAAGGGCATGGAGCTCGATTTCTGCACGCCGCACAGTCGGAACTACTCAATGCCGTGGAGGAAGTCGAGGGTGAGCCCATGTTGAAGATGGGTGGCCAGTTCTATCCCTTGCCCGCATTGGGGCAGGATTGAAAGAGATATAGAAAAGGGAGCTAGCGAACGATGTTGCCCAGAGCCAGGAGCTTGGGGCTGATCTTGATCTTGCTTCGTGCTGTGGAGGTCTTGTTAATCGTGAACTGGATTTTTCCGTCGATCATTTCGTAACCGACAATGCCGCCGGCATCGGCAAACTTCTCGTTGTTGGCCACGCTCAGAATACTCTTTCCTGACAGGGCCACGCTGAGTCGGCGCAGGGTTCCGTTTTCCGGTTGCGCGGAAAACACCACATGGCAGCCGTCGGCCTCTCCCTGGTCAGCGATCTCGGTCACATTCACGGGGCGCCCATGCACTAGCTTGCCAATGCCAATGAAGTTCAGTGCGGCGGCAACATCCTCGGCGTTGATGATGCAGAAGTTCATTGATTCGTCCTGGGAGCTGAAACTGCTACTCGGCCACTCGGAATGCAGCGCCAGGCTGTAGATAAACTTGGCCTGCGTCATCACATCATTATTGGCAGCTGACACATCGGAGGAGGGTGTCGTCACTCCGAGCACGCATAGGGTCAAGAGAGCGGCGCTACACTTTCTTCGAATCGACCTCAAGGTAAACCTGTCGATGATAGTTTGTCGTAATGATGTACGCATTGATTGCGAGTCCTCTCCCCGTGTCTTGCAAATCTCCTACCTAGGATCGACCTCCGATAGGTGTGACTTGAGGGCGCATGTAAGGTTCTCTGGGAATCGCTGATTTCTCTCGGGGATTTTCGATCCGGTCCCGTGTGCCTCCTGATTTCATCTCTGCCCGGGCATTTTTCCACCCAAAACAGATTGAACGATAAAATCCGCAATGGGATGGATCTCGTTTCGGCCGAAACAGGGCCGATCTTCTGGGACGGGCACATCGGCAGCAAAGGCCAGCAAGTGTTCCGGCAGGTCACTGAAAACAGGTTCTGCGTCCTCCTGCGCACGGATCTCAATGCAGGCGCCGTTGGAAGCGGACCAGCCTTCGACGATCACCAAATCGGTATCTTCAACCCAGGGGGCAATGCGTTCCAACAACTGATCTTCGCCGGGCCGGTCGGCGAACACGGCAAATTCCTCCGGCATAAGCATCACCGTCGTGACGGCGCCGGCGCGCCGGTGCTGCCACGTGTCTTTGCCTTCCGTATCAATTGGATGCCCATGTCCAGTGTGTTTGATCGTCGAGATCGTATAGCCGCGTTGGGAAAGCTCGTGCGTGAGTGCACTCACCAAGGTGGTTTTGCCCGAATTCTTTCGGCCGACAATGTGCAGGCGAGGCGTTTCAAACAATCGGTTTCTCCTTGTGTTCAATCTGGCGATGCCGCAGTAGGCGGGAGTTTGCTCACCCTTTGCACAGTATTCAAGGTGGTGACAAATAAAAAGAGGGGCGAGCTCTTAACGGCTCACCCCTCGATATAGCGGCTACGTAGAACTCTTAGTAGCGATAATGCTCTGGCTTGTAGGGCCCTTCCACCGGAATTCCCAGGTAGTCGGATTGCCCTTGGCTCAGTGTTGTGAGCTTGACGCCCAACTTGGCCAGGTGCAGTCGCGCCACTTCTTCGTCAAGTTTCTTGGGAAGCACGTACACCTTGTTCTCGTACCCATCCTTGTTTTTCGCCAACTCAATTTGCGCCAGGACCTGATTGGTGAAGGAGTTGCTCATCACGAAGCTGGGGTGCCCGGTGGCACAACCGAGATTCAAGAGACGACCCTCGGCCAATACCATGATGGCGTGGCCGTCGGGGAAGGTCCACATATCGTACTGCGGCTTGATATTGGTTTTCTCGATGCCCTTGATGGCGGCCAATCCAGCCATGTCGATCTCGTTGTCGAAGTGGCCAATGTTTCCAATGATGGCCTTGTCCTTCATCTTCGCCATGTCAGTGGCCATGATGATATCGCAGTTACCCGTGGTGGTGATGAAGATGTCAGCATAGCCGACCACGGCAGCCAGGGTGTTGACTTCATAGCCTTCCATGGCGGCTTGCAACGCACAGATGGGATCGATTTCGGTAATGATTACCCGCGCACCTTGTCCGCGCAGGGATTGGGCACAGCCCTTACCGACGTCACCGTAACCACACACCACAGCCACCTTGCCCGAAATCATCACATCGGAAGCGCGCATGATGCCATCGGTGAGGCTGTGACGGCAGCCGTAGACATTATCGAACTTGGATTTGGTAACGGAGTCGTTCACGTTGATGGCAGGGAAGAGCAGGGTGCCCGCTTCGGCCATTTGATCCAATCGGTGCACGCCTGTCGTCGTTTCTTCGGAGACACCTTCCATGCCCGCGGCCACGCCGTTCCAGCGTTTCGGTGTTTCACTCAAGGTCTTGCGCAGCAGGTCCAGAATGACGCTGTATTCTTCGGAGTCTGTGCCGGGGTTGAAGTCTGGGACTTTGCCAGCGTCTTCGAACTCTTTGCCTTTGTGGATGAGCAGGGTGGCGTCGCCGCCGTCGTCCACAATCAGGTCGGGTCCGGATCCATCGGGCCACTGCAAGGCCTGGTCGGTGCACCACCAATACTCTTCCAAGCTCTCGCCTTTCCAGGCGTAGACGGGGATGCCCTGGATGTCGTCGGGGGTTCCGTTGGGGCCTACCGCGATGGCTGCGGCGGCATGGTCTTGGGTGGAGAAAATATTGCAACTCACCCAGCGCACATCCGCTCCCAGTTCCACCAAGGTTTCAATGAGGACACCTGTTTGAATGGTCATATGCAAGGAGCCCATGATCTTTTTGCCAGCCAGCGGCTTTGTCTTGCCATAGCGCTCACGGCAGGCCATGAGGCCGGGCATTTCCTGCTCGGCCAGGTTGAGTTCCTTGCGGCCGAACTCATACAGGTTGATATCAGCGATTTTATAAGGGGGTGGTTGGGTCATTAAATACTCCGGGGGTTCAATTGGGCTGCACTTCTCTGCCGATGGCACTGGCCAAACTGGCTGTGTCGAATTCTGGCAATGAAGATGCTACGGCCAACGGGAACATTGGGTTGAGAACTATTCATTACTCTATGCGGATATATTGTTACAGGTCCTTCTCCCCACGTCAAGAAAGGGCCAAGATTCGGGATCAGAATCAAGCAGTAACAAAAAACTGTTTAAAAACAACAGCTTATATGGATAGCGCTCTTGGGATCGGGCTAGATTCCGAGATTGGACAGGGCTGTCGCCACCCGTCCTACAGCGGCGGACATCGCCGGATGGCTCTCCTCAAATTCTTCGGCCATCTGGCTCAGGCGGTCCAATAGGCTGGGCTCCTCGTCGCTGTCCGCGGAGGACGCTGTCGAGGGGTTTTCCGCGCTGGCGCGTTCCAACGCTTCATTGATCTCGAGCATGGCTGCTTGTAGCAAGGTTTGCGTTTCTTCAGCGATAGGGGCTTCGCTCTCCAGTTGCTCATGAAGATGTGCCAGGGTCTTGCGTAGTTCCTCGATCTTTTCCGTCATCGATCCACCAGTTCTTGTCGCTAGCTTATAAGCATTAAAGTAATGCGGGTGCGCCGTCTTTTGCGAAACCGCGATGGTTAGCTCTAGCTTAGCGCGAAAATTTTTGCCAAGTGAAATTCCGCGAAGAGATTGTGGCCAAAGGATCAGAGTGGATGAAGAGATCGAGATGAGTAGTGAGCAGGGCAAAAAACCACTGAGGTCGGGAGATTTGCACGTGGTGCTTGTGCACCCCGAGATCCCTGGAAACACGGGTAGCGCCGGTCGAACCTGTCTGGCGGCCGGAGCACAACTGCACCTGATTGAGCCGCTGGGCTTTTCCATGTCCGATAAGCAGGTGAAGCGCGCAGGCTTGGATTATTGGGTTCGGGTTGAGCCCATTGTGTGGGAAAGCTGGGAGATCTTCGAGGCGGCTCTACCGAGCTTGGGGGAAGCTTTCTTCTTCAGCGCTGAGGGGAGTGAAAACCTTTGGAATGCCTCTTTTCCTCCGGTCTCACAGGGGGGCACCGTCCTGGTGTTCGGGCGAGAGGCGGCGGGGTTGCCCCAAACCCTGCGCGATAAGTACCGAGATCGCCTCGTGAGCATGCCCATGGTGGATCCCGATCTGCGCTCTCTCAATTTGTCGAATTCGGTGGCCGTAGCGCTTTACGAAGTGTTGCGCAGGAGAGAGCCTCAGGGGAGGTGAAACTGTGTGGTGCTGCCTTGGCGGGTGGACACGATCTCCAGCCGAGTTTGAATTCTTTCACGCAATTCGGCGACGTGGGAAATTACGCCCACCATGCGCCCGCCTTGCCGCAGTTCGAGGAGCGTGCTGATGGCCAGGTCCAAGGCGTCCGCATCCAAGGTGCCGAAGCCCTCGTCGATAAAAATAGCGTCCAGTTTGATGCCACCGGCGTAGTGCTGAACGACTTCGGCCAGCCCCAGGGCCAGGGCGAGAGAGGCAAGGAAACTTTCGCCGCCCGAAAGAGTGGAGACGGGTCGCTCGACGCCGGTTTGTGCATCGAAAACCACGAGGTCCAAGCCGCCGGCGCTGCGTTTGTCTTGGCTTTCGTCGGCGCGCCGCAGGTGGTAGCGCCCCTTACTCATTTTGTGCAGTGAGACCGAGGCCAACTCCAGCACGTTGTCCAGAAAGGCCGCTAGCACAAAACGTTGGAAGGTGAGGCGGAGCCGATTGGTGCCGTTGGCTTTTTCGGCGATGTCGCCCAGAGAGGTGTAGCGTGTGCGCAGTTGTTTAAGTTCTTCTTCGAACTCTTGGAATCGCTGGTAAAGCGTCGATAGCTGATTCCACTTTTGATCGAGCGCTCCCTTTTCTTGGGTTGCCTGTTCGAAAGCGAGAACTGCTTTTTGTAGTACCTCCTCCAAGGCGGTTACATCGACAGCTGAGAGTTCCGAAGCGGCCTGCTCTGCGCGGGTGAGCCGATCCTTTGCGGCGCTGAGTTTTTGTTCGCCCTCGCGTAGGGTCTGATCCAGTCTGTTGATCTCTGCCTCGTCACGCACGGAGGCCAGGAACTCTGCTTCGTCGCTGAACTTCGCTTTGGCAAGGGCTTTCAAAAAAGTATCGCGTTGCTTTTGAAGCTGTTTTGCACCGCGACCTTCGGTTTTCTCGGCATTCTTGGCAGCGGAGGTCGCTTCTGCGAAGAGCTGGTCAGCCTTGGCTGAGGCTTCACGTAGCGTCAAGAGGGTTTGTTCGAACTGGTCACGCAGGGTCGTCGCTGCGCTCAATGCCTCTTCCAGTGCGCCTGGAGCGCGGATGGCTTCGGGTAAAGCAGCGAGGCGTTCCTTGTATCTTCCCTGAATTTCGCTGTGTGTTGACTCCGCTTGGCTGAGGTTTTTTTGCTGTGTTGTGAGTTCCACATCCAATGTCTTCTGGCGCTTGCTGAGCGTCTCCAGCTCTTCAGCCAGGTGTTGGTGTTGCTCTCGTGCTTCGCGCGCCTGCTCAAGTTGGAAGCTTCGCCGCTCCAGCTCCTTCTGTAGCGTGGCAGCGAAATCTTTCTTGCCCTGACATGCCAGGTCGCGCAGCAAGCTGTCGATTTGTGCTTGAAGGACGATGTGAGCTTGTTGGGTTGTCTGTGCGAAGTCGCGCGCTTGTTCGAGATCTTTTTCCAGCGCTTCAAGAGTGGAGCGCTGGCTGTCCAAGCTGTCTTTGCTCGGCGTTTTCTCTGTTGCTGGCGCGGGATGAGGGTGCTCGCTGGAGCCGCAGACCGGGCAGGGCTGCTCGGGTTGAAGCTCCTTGGCAAGCAGGCTGGCCTGACCGGCCTGCCAGGCCTCACGCAAACTCGCTTCTCGTTCACGCGCTTTCGTCAGTAGCTTGCCGCGTTCTTTGACGGCCTTCTCCGAGGCTTTCACGCTGAGACCCGAAGCCTTGGCTTTTTCTTGCAACGGACAGAGTTCTTCCCATTTCAGGAGTTGGGTCTGTGCCTCTGCTTGTGCCTGTTTTTTTGAATCGTAACTGGCCGCCAACTCGGCAACGCCTTCACGCTGTTTGCGTTTGGATTCCAGGGTCTCTTTGGTTTGCTGCGACTCCTTTTGAGCTTTGGAAAAATTTTCCTTGTGGCTCGTGAGCCGGGCCTCGGCCTCGGTCAGTTCAGACTTGCTGTTGCCCAACTCTTTGGCGCGTTGCCGGAACTCCGTCAGGCGAAGAACTTCCGAGCGCGCGGACTCGCGCAGGCTTTCATTGGCAAGTTCGACTTCCAGTGAAAGCTTTGCCTCTTTTTGAGCTGCTGCGGTTGTAGCGAGTTGCCCGCAGGCCTCCGCCTTCTGTTTTTCAGCTTCTTTGTGTTCATGGGCCCGCTGATCCAGGTGGTTCTTTATCTCAACGAGGGCTTGAGCATTTCGTGCGGCTTCCAAGAGCTTGCGGTCCGATGCGAAGCGCAGTTTCTGGCCCTTCGTTTTTTCGTAATCCTCTTTGGCAAGAGTGACGGCCTTCAGTTTCTCAGCATCGCTGCGCGCTTTTTCAAAGGCAGCTCGTTTTTCCTCAGCCGATTTTTGAAGTCGCGCTAGTTCTGTGCTTGCCCTTCGTGTGGCAGCCCGAACTTCTTCGACTTTGGCAGGAAAGTCCGACTCTTGTTCAACCTCGCATTGGCGGAGTATTTCACTTTTGAGTTCTTTGAGACGATGTCCAGTCTCATTGACTTGGGTGAATTCTTGTTTGAGGGCCTCTTGAATACGACGGTACACATCGACATCAAAGAGCCGTTCGAGAATGGATTCGCGATCACTGGAGTTTGCCAACAGGAGCTTTCGAAACTCGCCTTGAGGCAACACCACCACTTGTCGAAATTGCGCACATTTAAAACCGATGAGCTCTTCAACGCGCGGCGTGACATTCTTGGATTGGGTGGCCAACAGATCGCCCTCTTGCACGTCATCCTGAGTATCCGTTCGCCGCCAGAGGGTCGCCTCGGCCGGGACGGTTCGCAGACCCTCTCCGCGCAGTTTCGGTCGCTGGTGTTGGGGGATGCGTTGGATGCGATAGCGGTCTTTCCCCAATGCGAAGTCGAAGACGATCTCCGTTGCAGTGCGTGGGTCGGCGTAGTCGCTGCGGAAACCACTGCCCTTGCGCGCCAGGCTGGAATCGTCGCCGTACAAGGCAAGGCAGATGGCGTCGAGAATGGTGGTCTTTCCTGAACCCGTGACACCGTGAATAAGAAAGAAGGGTTGATCGCCCAATTCGCGGAAGTCCACGACTTCCTCACCGGGAAAGGGACCAAAGGCACGCATGACCAAGCGAAGCGGCTTCACGTCGTGGTCTCCCGCTCAAGTTCGCCTTCTCGCTCGCGGCGGTTCATCGCTTCGACGGTATCGACGTAGGCTTGTTGTTGGGGTTGGCTTAGATGCTCTCCTGTGATCTCGTGAAAGAAATCGTCAAATAAGTCAGCGGGCGAGCGTTTGAGTTGCGGCTGGGCCGAGGTGTCGCCCCGATGGATTTCGGCTTCCAATATGGGGCGCTCCAACTGCATGACATTGGGATAGAACTCTCGCAAGCGTGCCATGGGATGCAGCAGCGCGCCGCGATCCAACAGGCGCACGAGTAGGTAGTCATCCTGGCCGGGAGCGCCGCGCTCCCGTGCGGCTTGTTCCAGAATTTCTTCCAATAAGCCTTCGACAATGCGCAGTGTTCGCTCGGGCTGCAGCTGAATCTTTTCGATTTGGCATTGGCCCCGGGCGTCCATTTCCACCAGGTGAATGGATTTGAGGTGATCTGTTTCTGAAAAGGAATACGGGTATAGGGAGCCGGAGTAGTGAATGTCATCGCTCCCGGCCCGTTGGGGGCGATGCAGATGACCCAGCGCTACATAATCGAAACCCCGAAAGACGGAGGCGTCAATGAAGTCCGTCCCGCCGACGGAAAGCGGGCGTTCGGATTCGGTCTCTTGCGCTTCCTCGGAGCTGCCCCCCACAAAAGCATGTGCGAGTAAGACGGAACGCGTGCCAGCGGGGTGTTGATCGCGAAGCAGATCCAAGAGCGCCGCCATGCTGGATTCGTGGCTTCGTAGGTCATCGCGTCCCAAGTGCTCTCGCACCCAGGCGGGCTCGGCGAAGGGAAGACTGTAGATGTGAAGAGGGCCGTGCTCGTCCTCCAACTTGACGCTGTGATTTTCGATTTGCCCGGCGACGTCCAGCCGCCCACTCAGGTGGATTCCGCGATCCCGCATGAGTTGTGCCCCGAAACCGACTCGATCAGGACTGTCATGATTTCCGGCAATGGCAATCACGGGAATGCTCGCGGCGGCCATGCGCGTCAAGAAGGAATCGAAGAGTCGAACGGCGTCGGCTGGAGGGACGCTGCGATCGTAGAGATCTCCAGCGATCAAGAAGGCTTGAATGTCGCGTTCCATGGCGAGGCTGACCAATTGGTCGAGCAGGCGGGCTTGCTCCTCGATGAGCGAGGTGCCGTAAAAGAGGCGGCCGAGGTGCCAGTCTGCTGTGTGTAAGAAACGCATGGGTTCGAACGATCATACAAGAAAGTCGCTTCCTTGACTCGCGTGTACTGAATGAGTGACCTTCTGGGTTACCTTGTACGTGAGGGGAATCACCCCGTGGTACGTTTTTGAATGCGATAAGGAAAGCATGGGCCGCAAAAAATCCAAGAAAAACCGGCGGAATGTATCAGTTGAGTCTGCATCGCTTGCAGAATCGAGTGCTTCGCGAGAGAAGGGCAGCGAGCCAGCTCAGGCATCGGGCGCGACTTACATTTGCCCCATGTGTCCTGGGGTCTCGAAGATCGGACCGGGAGCCTGTCCAAAGTGTGGAATGGCCTTGGAACCTGAAGTCCCGACCTCGGGTGAGGGGTTGGCCAGCGAAGTGGCCGAAATGCAAAGACGCTTGTGGATCAGCCTCATCTTTACCCTTCCGGTGTTCGTACTTTCCATGGCTGAGATGTTGCCAGGCGATCCCGTGGCCGAAATGTTGGACCCCTCGGTTTCGCGCTGGATTCAATTTGGCTTGGCGACTCCCGTCGTCGTCTGGAGCGGTTCCTATTTATTCCAGCGCGCTTGGGTGTCGCTAACGCAGCGCAATCTCAATATGTACAGCTTGATCGGAATGGGCGTGGGCCTGGCCTACGTGCTGAGCGCTGCGGCCATGCTTTTCCCAACGGCGTTTCCGTCTTCTTTCCACACGGCCGCCGGAGTGCCAGGAATTTACTTTGAAGCGGCAGCCATGATCGTCACCCTGGTGCTCTTGGGTGGAGTGATTGAGTCCCGCGCGCGCAGCCGAACCAGCGAGGCCATTCGCGGTTTACTCGACCTGGCGCCCAAGCGCGCGTCGCGTTTGATCGCGGAGCCCGATAAAGGAATCGAGGATTGGCAAGAAGAGAGTGTTCCACTGTGTCACTTGAGGAAGGAAGATGTTCTGCGAGTGCGTCCAGGGGAGAAAGTTCCCGCGGATGGAGTGGTGCATAGCGGGCAAAGCACGGTGGATGAATCCAGTATGACGGGCGAGTCCCAGCCGGTATTTAAACAGACGGGGGATTCGGTCATCGGTGCCACTGTAAATATCAATGGAAGCTTTGTGATGCGGGCTGAGCGCGTGGGCAAGGAGACGGTGCTGTCTCAGATTGTCGAGTTGGTAGGGCAGGCGCAGCGCAGTCGAGCCCCCATTCAGAGCCTGGTCGACAAGGCCGCAGGCATCTTTGTACCCGGTGTGATGGGAGTGTCGGCCCTGGCCGCTTTCGTGTGGCTGCTGTGGGGGCCGGAACCCCGCGCAGCCCACGCTCTTCTGGCGGCCGTGTCGGTCTTGGTCATCGCCTGTCCCTGTGCCTTGGGCTTGGCCACGCCCATGTCGATTATGGTGGCCTTGGGGAAGGGCGCACAGGCCGGTGTGTTGTTTCGAGGGGCTGAAGCCATTGAGACCCTTCGCCATGTGAATCTATTGCTCGTCGATAAAACAGGCACGTTGACGGCGGGAAAGCCGACCTTGGCGGAAGTGCGCCCGATCTCGGGCTGGAATGAAGATGAGGTGCATCGCTTGGTCGCGAGCTTGGAAGGCGGCAGCGAACATCCCTTTGCCAAGGCCGTTGTGGACGATGCTCGCGAGAAGAATATTGAACTCGCATATGCCAGTCAGTTCGAAAGCCTTGCCGGCAAAGGCGTGATGGGTTCGGTGGAGGGTCGTCACGTGGCTGTGGGCAACGCAGCGTTCATGTCAGACTTGGGAATTGAGATCGCTACCTTGGCGACCGCGGCCGATAGCATGCGCGAGGGCGGGCAAACCGTTGTGTATGTCGCTGTGGACCGGGCCATGGTCGGCTTGGTCGGCGTGGCGGACCCCATTAAAATCAGCACAGCGGAAGCCCTTGCCGGTTTGCGCGAAGAAGGGGTGCGGGTGGTCATGCTCACGGGCGACAACGAAATTACCGCCAAGTCTGTGGCCTCGCGTCTCGGAATTGAGGAAGTGTACGCCAGCGTGTTGCCTGCAGATAAGGCGAGCATATTGAAGCGTTTTCAAGAAGAAGGACATTGCGTGGCCATGGCCGGAGATGGCGTGAATGACGCACCGGCCCTCGCCTTGGCCAATGTGGGAATCGCAATGGGCACGGGAACGGACATCGCCATGGAGAGTGCGGACCTGACGCTGGTCAAAGGAGATCTGCGCGGCATTCTGCGCGCCAGGCGACTGAGTCAGGCCACCGTTAAAAATATCCGCCAGAATGTCTTCTTCGCCTTTGTTTACAACGGTCTGAGCGTTCCCATTGCGGCGGGGGTACTTTATCCCCTGGCCGGAATTTTGTTATCGCCCATGTTGGCGGCCGCAGCCATGAGCGCAAGTTCAATTTCAGTTATCGCAAATGCATTGCGTCTTCGCCGGGTAGAATTGTAGTTCGCTGGGTGCTTGGTAAAGGCAATGGCTAAAGCAGGGAGAGATCATGTTGGCTGATGTTCAGAAGCCCTCGGTGGTTCGCTACATGGTGGGGGCCGCCGCCTTTGTTGTGATTATCGCTGGGATGAAAGCCGCCAGTGCGATCCTGATTCCATTTTTACTGTCGGCTTTCCTTGCCGTCATCAGCGCACCTTCTTTGTTTTGGATGAAGCGCAAAGGCCTGCCCACCTGGTTGGCCTTGCTCGCCGTGGTGCTCATCATCAGTGTGGGCGTGACAGCGGTATCGACGGTGGTGGGAACTTCCGTCGCTTCCTTCTCTCAAAACATTCCCGGCTATCAGGCGGGGCTTCAAGAGAAAACCCAAGACCTGGTCATCTTGCTCGAACGCGTCGGGGTAGAAGTGCCGGAAAATGCCTTGCAGCAATATTTCAACCCCGGGTTGGCCATGCGCATGGTTCAGAATCTATTCACAGCCTTTGGAGGCGTACTTTCCAATGTGTTCCTGATTCTGCTGACGGTCATTTTTATGTTGCTCGAAAGTTCGGGTTTCCCAACCAAGCTGCGCGCCTTGTCGACGGATCCGAATTCCTCCGAGAAACAATTTGATGTCATTGCGGAAAACATGAAGCGCTACGTTGGTATCAAGACGACGACGAGCTTTGCCACTGGCTTGTTGATTGCGATTTGGTTGACCATCATCGGTGTTGATTATCCTCTGCTATGGGGCTTGCTGGCCTTCTTGCTCAACTTCGTGCCCAGTATCGGCTCCATCATTGCAGCGGTTCCGCCTGTGTTATTGGCTTTGGTCGTGGTGGGCCCGGGAACGGCGGGTCTTGCGGCATTGGGATTTGCTGTGGTGAATGTCTGCATCGGGAACATGATTGAGCCGAAGTTCATGGGAGAGGGCTTGGGCTTGTCGACCTTGGTGGTATTCCTGTCCTTGCTTTTCTGGGGTTGGGTATTGGGTCCCGTAGGTATGCTACTCGCCGTCCCCCTCACCATGGCAGCGAAAATTGTGTTGGAAAACAATGAGAGCACGCGTGCCGTGGGGATCTTACTCGGGCCGAGTATCAAGCCCAGCGAACCTGTCGAGAAAGTCGCCGAAAAAGTCGCCGAGAAAGACGATTCCTGATTCTCACTTTGGGGTGTATCGAGATCTCAGTTGGGAGAGTTCGGATGTTCGCCCTCTAGAAGCAATTTTGCGGCGGCCGTGATTTCCTTGAGGACACCTTCTTCGTCCATGGCTCCACCTGCCCAGCCCACAATGGATGTAAACCAGAGGCGATCGAGCATCCAAGCCTGCGCTTGATCGGGTTCCAGTTGGTCCAGTGTGACTCCTGGTTTCAAGGGGTCGGTTTGGCAATTGCGAATGGCGTTTAGAAGAATGCTGGCCAGGCGATTGTGCAGGGCCGCCACTTGAGGGGCGGCTGAGGGTTGTCCCGAACTGAGCGCTCTCAAGGTGGCGCGGGTGAAATCCGCTCGCTCGGTCATGGCCTTGGTCAATAAGCGAAACACGACCATCATCCGCTCCATGGGAGTCTCTCCCTTAGGGGGGTTCTGACGTAAGTAGTCTTCCAGGACGCTGTACTCTTCGCTCATAATGGCCAGGAGAATTTCTTCCTTGCATCGGAAATAGCGGTATAAGGTCGCCATGGCCACATTGGCCGCGTCGGCCACATCCCGCAAGCGAACGGCTTCGTAACCACCTTCCTGGGCGAGTTTGCCCGCCGCTTTCTTGATTCTATCTATGCGGTTTTGTTGTTCTTTGGTTAAGCCGTTGTGACCATTGTTGTTGGGATCGTTGGATTGATTTTCCATACGGGCTGGACTCTTTCAAGTTATGAACTGTGGGAGATGAAGACTGAATGAAGGAACCCCCTTCCGGGAGCAGTGTCAAGCGAAGATCGAAATCTGTTCTCTCGGAGATTTGACCTGCCGGGGACCTGGCCGAGCGCGAAGTCGCCATAGCTAGGTGTTTTCTAGAAATAACGCTGGTTTAGGAGGCCAGACCTGGCCTGGTTTTGGCAAGTAAGAAGGGGAATGGGGCGGGCAGGGCAGGTTTTTCTCGCTCGTTTCGGGTCGACTTGGTAGGGTACCTGGCATGAAAACTGACTTTCCGAGCACAGCTACTTTGGTCCCCGGCGACGGGGAATTACGAGCCACCTTCCACACGAACGTGGGTGACTTTTCCATTAAACTTTTTGAAGAGATCGCACCCAATACCGTCTCGAACTTCGTGGGCTTGGCCACCGGCCAAATCCCCTGGACGAATCCTGAGACAGGGGCTGCCGGTGAGGGTCCTCTGTACAACGGTGTGATCTTCCACCGGGTCATCTCTGGTTTCATGCTGCAGGGGGGAGACCCCACGGGCACTGGACGAGGTGGGCCCGGTTATCAATTTGCCGACGAATGTTCGCCTTCAGCTCGACACGACAAGCCAGGGGTTCTTTCCATGGCCAATGCGGGTCCGGGTACGAACGGCAGCCAGTTCTTCGTCACCTTGGCACCGACGCCACACTTGGACGGTCGTCACACGGTATTTGGTGAAGTGACCGACGGCCAGCAAGTGGTTTCTGACATCGGATCTTGTGCTACGGGACCGGGGGATCGACCCGTTGATGAAGTTCGAATTGAAAAAATTTCGGTAGAGCGCGTCTAGTTCGCGCAAGATGCAACCAAGAATTGGCATGGAAAACCCGCTCCCAAAAAATTGGGCGCGGGTTTTTTCGTTCAGGGGCTTTTGAAGGAGGCGGGATGGAACGTTTTGCGGACAAGGTGGTGTTGGTGACTGGGGCCGCCTCTGGCATTGGTGCAGCGGTCGTGGATCGTATTGCCCGAGAGGGCGGCAAACTCGTGTGTGTCGATATCCAATTGGAAGCCACAGAAAAAAAGGCCGAGGAAGTGCGTGGGTTGGGAGGCGAGGCCTTGGCCGTGGCCTGTGACGTCAGTGATGCCAGCGCCGTTCGCACCACGGTCGAGCAGGCCATCGCCCACTTCGGGCGTTTGGACGGATTGTGCAATAGCGCGGGAATCCTGCGTTTTGAAAACACGCTGGACATTGCCTTGGAAGATTGGCAGCAGGTATTGGCGGTGAACCTCACGGGCACCTTTCTCATGTGCCAGGCGGCTCTTCCGCATCTCTTGGAGAACGGGGGTGCCATTGCCAACATCGCGTCGTCCTCGGCCTTGATGGGTCAGCCTTGGAGCGCGGCTTATGCAGCTTCCAAGGGAGGGGTGGTGTCTTTTACCAAGACCCTGGCCATTGAATTCGGTCGCAAGGGGGTTCGCTCCAACTCGGTGTGCCCCGGTGGTATCGACACGCCCATCCAAAAGGCTTTTCGTTTTCCCGAAGGCTCGGATCAGTCACTCTTGAAACGGATCTTGCCCTTTAACGGGATGAAATCACCCGACTCCGTTGCCAGTACCGTGGCCTACTTACTTTCGGAGGATGCCGACCACGTCAACGGTGTCGAGTTGCGTGTGGACGGAGGAACATTGTCATGAACCCTTGGACTGCATCGATGCTGATTGCAGCTCGGATGCTGAGGTGCCCTTGACCGCTCAGAGCGAAGTCAGTTTTCAAGTTACACCCCAACTTCGCCTTGTGGGGGAGGCTTGGGGAGAACCCGGTTCCCAACCCGTCCTCTTTTTGCACGGCGGCGGTCAGACTCGGTATTCGTGGAAGGGGACAGCACAAACCCTGGCCGCGCAAGGATGGTACGCTGTGGCCATCGACCATCGCGGGCATGGTGAAAGCGATTGGGCTCCCGACGCCGACTATTCGCTGGACGCCTTCGTGCGTGATTTGCAATTCATCACGTCGTCCTTTCACACCCCTCCCGTGGTCGTGGGCGCTTCCTTGGGAGGCTTGACGGCGCTCCTGGCAAGCGGGGAAAGCGGTTTGGAATTACCGGGCTTGGTCCTTGTCGACATCGCGCCCCGGATTGAAAAAGAAGGCGCCCACCGAATCGCATCTTTTATGAATTCACGTCCCGATGGATTTGAGAGCCTTGAGGAGGCGGCTGAAGTCATTGCTTCCTTCACTCCTGAACGCAAACGTAAATCGGATCACACGACCTTGGCCAAAAATTTGAGGCAAGGAGAAGATGGTCGCTTCCGCTGGCACTGGGATCCGCGTTTCTTGAGTGCGACGGGCCCCGTTCAGCTTCGGGATCGCGAACGCTTGTTTGCTGCTGCGCGCAATCTGGAGATGCCCACACTCTTGGTTCGAGGCCGACAGAGTGACATTGTGAGCGAAGAAGGAGCCGCAGAGTTTCTCAAGCTCTTACCCCGCGGAGAGTTTGTCGACGTCTCCGACGCAGGGCATATGGTGGCTGGCGACCGCAACGACATCTTCACCAATGCGGTGGCGACCTTCCTGACCGATAAACTTTCTTTGGTTTAAACTTGAGTGAGAGCCGAGAGGGCTATTCGATTCAACGCTTGAGGTTGCTTTCGATGCGTTGGATATGCGCTTGCGTTTTTTGGCCGGCGCTGCTGTTGGGGCCCTGCAATTGCTGGGTGAGGCGCAGTGTCTCGATGGCCTTGGCTTTCTTCCCTTGAACCAAATAGATATCGGCTAAAAATTTGGAGATTGAAATCAGGTGCTCATCGAGCTGTTGGGCCTTCTGTGCTCGCTGGGCCGCGACAAAGGGGGACTCTGTTAAATCGTTTCGAGCCTCGATCATTCCCGCATTGCGAAAACCCAAGTTGAGGCGTAGGCCGCGCTCATAGTTTTTGGCGGCTTCCCGCAGGTCGATCCATGGAAAGATATTCTGCTGGATCCCCTGCGAAGTAAATTGACGATTGCGCATATTGGAAAAGATCGACGCATTGATGGGATCCAATTTGTAGGAATCCCCCGATGGATTCATGATGGATTCGGCTTCGGGTGAGATATGAATTCCTCCGTACAGATGAAGAAGTTCATGCACCAATACACGGCTGCGCAATTCACCGGGCTTCAATCGCACGGTCATGACGCGTCCTAGAAATTGAGCCTGTCCCAAGCGCCAGCTTTCGCCTGGAATCTTGGGCGGTACCCGCTCTGTCAGGATGATGACAATGCCGTAACCGGGAACTCCTGGCGTGGACTCACGAAAGCGTTGTTCGATATTGGACAGGGTTGGAAATCCGTTACCAGATTCAAAGCCTTGACTTGAGATCGGTAGAAAGATCGTTTTTACCATGGCGTCGCTGTCGTGGCTCAGGTTGCGAAACAGATGGATGGCGCGGAATTTCCAAGCGGAGTCTGCCCGAATGGTTTCATCGGCCCATATATGTACGGGAACCAACCTTCGCTTTCGCCATTCTTCCGATAATCCTTGGAGCTTGTTGAAGGCGATTTCCCCGAACTGGGGATTTGCCATGGCCAACCACAGTGCAGATTCGAAATAGTTCACAGCGATCTGGGGTTGACCCGAGACGGAGGCAACCTCACCGGCGGTAACAACGGCCCAAGGGTCGAATGGGTAGTCACGAGCGAGTTGGATGGCCTCCTTCGCGTTCTTTATCAATCGACGAGGCGCGGCTCCCGAAACTTCTGCAAATTCTTGCTGCAGAGCGGGGGTTCGAAGATTGAGCGCAAAAGCTTTTTCAAGTTCGGCGCGTGCAGCTTTTTTGTCTCCTTGCCTGCGCAAGCAGCGCACCAACCCCAGTCGCGCATCCGCGAGTTCGGGATCGAGTTCGATGGCCTTCCGAAACAAGGGAATGGCCGCGGTATCGTCTCCTTCCGCATAGGCGACTTTGCCCAAGCCGGCGTGTGCCCCTGCCGAATGAGGAGCCGCTTGCAGTGCACGCTGAAAACGATTGCGCGCCTCCTCATTGCCTCCGCGGGCCAGCGCTACTTCTCCGCGTTGGATCAAGACCTGACTGAGTGAGGTGTCGGAAGATTCGGTTTGAGCTTTATCCGCGGTTGAATCTTCCGGAAGCGTTGAGGTCTGCGGTGTCGAGCAGGCCAAGCCAGCCACGACTACCAAGAGCCAAAAAAAACGGGCTGCGCTTTGCCGGGAAGTCTCGATCAATTGTCGTCCGGATCGTAAGCGAGATTGGGAGAGAGCCAGCGTTCCACTTCTTCGACGGGCATGCCTTTGCGTTCGGCCAGGGAAAGAATCTGATCCTTGTCGACGCTACCCACGTTGAAGTAACGCGCATTGGGATGGGCAAAGTAGAGACCGCTCACACTGGCAGCGGGCAGCATGGCAAAATTTTCAGTCAATTCGAGGCCCTGTTCCGAAGCCTTGAGCAAATCAAAGAGCTTTGTTTTTTCCGAGTGATCGGGGCAGGCGGGATAACCCAAGGCCGGGCGAATCCCGCGGTATTTCTCCTCGATGATCTCTTGTTGGCTGAGTTTTTCTCGGGCACCAAAGCCCCATTCCGTGCGGACTTGTGCGTGGAGATATTCGGCAAAGGCCTCAGCCAGGCGATCGGCCAGGGCGCGCATCAGGATGGCCTTGTAATCATCGTGATTGGCTTCGTACTCACTGGACAAGGCCTCAGCCCCCAGTCCGCCCGTGAGGGCAAAGGCGCCGATGTGGTCTGGAACGCCACTGCCGACGGGGGCAATGAAGTCCGCCAGGCTGCGATTGGGTTTGCCTGCCGAGGGCTCTCGCTGTTGTCGCGGCATGCAAAACCGCGTGAGTTCGGTTTTACGTTTTTCATCGCTGTACAGCACGATGTCGTCGCCATCGCTGTTTGCCGGGAAGAAGCCGTAGCTCGCATTGGCAGTTAATTTTTTGGACTCAATCAGTTCGTCATACAACTCGTTGACGTCCTGAAAGAGGGAACGTGCCTGCTCTCCGTATTTGGCGTCTTCTAAAATAGCGGGGTACTTGCCTTTGAGTTCCCAGGCGCGGAAGAAAAAGGTCCAATCGATCCAGTCGCGAAGTTCCTCGATGGGCAAGTTGGAAATTGCCCGCAAGCCAGTGAAGCTCGGTGTTGGAATTTCGTCTTTCGTCCAGCCCAAGGCAGGGGCGTTGGCCCGGGCGGCTTCAATGGGCAGCAGTTTCTTCTTGCGCTTATTGGCGTGTAGGGCGCGCAACTTTTCTTGATCCGCCAACACGCGCTGGGTGTAGGCCTCTCGTTTTTCGGGGTCGATCAACTGCCCCACCGTACCCACGGCGCGTGAAGCGTCCAATACGTGTACGACAGGCTGACGGGTTGTGGGGGCAATTTTTACCGCGGTGTGTTGCTTACTCGTCGTGGCGCCTCCAATGAGCAAAGGCAAGTCGATCTTGCGGCGCTCCATTTCCTTGGCGACGTACACCATTTCATCCAGGGAAGGCGTGATGAGACCGGACAAGCCGATGGCATCGGCTTGATGTTCCAAGGCCGCGTCTAGAATCTGGTCGCAAGGAACCATGACGCCCAGATCAACGACGTCGTAGTTATTGCAGCGCAACACCACGCCCACGATGTTCTTGCCGATGTCGTGCACGTCGCCTTTGACGGTGGCCATGACAATCCTTTTGCGGTTGTCGGCTTCCGCTGCACCTTCTTCCATGAAGGGCAGCAAGTAGGCGACGGATCGCTTCATGGCGCGGGCACTCTTGACCACTTGCGGGAGGAACATCTTCCCCGCTCCGAACAGTTCACCCACCACTCCCATGCCATCCATGAGTGGACCTTCGATGACGAGGATGGGTTCCTTGAGTAGAAGACGCGCTTCTTCGGTGTCTTCTTCGATGTAGTCGGTGACGCCGTGAATGAGGGAGTGCGAGAGTCGCTCCTGCACCGTGCCTTCGCGCCAGCTTAAATCGACAACGCGCTGGGTTCCTTTTTCCCCTTTGACCGTCTCGGCGAATTCCACCATGCGATCTGTGGCGTCCGCTCGTCGATCGAAGATGACGTCCTCGACGCGTTCCAAAAGCTCTTGTGGAATATCTTGATACACCACGAGTTGGCCCGCGTTGACGATGCCCATGTCCATGCCCGCTTGAATGGCTTGGTACAGGAAGGCAGAGTGGATGGCTTCGCGCACCACGTCGTTTCCGCGGAAGGAGAAACTGAGGTTGCTCACACCGCCGCTGATCTTGGCACCGGGGCAGGTTTCCTTGATGATCTTCGTGGCTTCGATGAAGTTGATGGCAAAGCGATTGTGTTCTTCCATGCCCGTAGCAATGGCCAGGATGTTGGGATCGAAAATAATGTCGAAAGGATTGAAGCCGACTTCCTCGACCAAAAGCTTGTAGGCGCGTTGGCAGATGGAAACCTTGCGCTCCACGGTTTCGGCTTGCCCGGTTTCATCAAAGGCCATGACCACAACCCCTGCGCCGAATTGCTTGACGACGCGCGCGTGATCCAGGAATTCCTCCTCGCCTTCTTTGAGGCTGATGGAGTTCACGATGGCTTTTCCTTGAACACACTTGAGCCCCGCCACGAGCACTTCCCATTTGGAACTGTCGATCATGATGGGGATACGCGAGATCTCGGGTTCCGTTGCGATAAAATTCAAGAACTCCGTCATGCAGGCCGCGCCGTCCAACATGCCTTCGTCCATATTGACGTCCAGAATATTGGCGCCGCCACGCACTTGATGGAGCGCGACTTCGCAGGCCTCCTCGTACTTTTCCTCTACGATCAGGCGTTTGAATCTGGCCGAGCCGGCCACGTTGGTGCGTTCTCCCACCATGGTGAAGGTGCTCTCGGGTCGAATCGCATAAGGTTCCAAGCCGCTATAGCGCGTGAACTCTTCTTGGATCACCGGAATTTTCCGCGGAGAAACGCCAGCGACTTTTTCGCTGATGGCGTGAATGTGATCCGGCGTGGTGCCGCAGCAACCTCCCACGACATTAAGGAAGCCGCTCTCGGCAAAACCCTGGATCAAGGCAGCCGTGTGCTCGGGCGCTTCGTCGTACTCACCCATGGCATTGGGTAGCCCCGCGTTGGGATAACAACAGAAATAGGTGTCGGCGATGGTGGTCAAGTTCTCAATGAAAGGGCGCATGCTTTCAGAGTCCAAGCCGCAGTTGATGCCCACGGTGAGCGGTCGGCTGTAGGCCACAGAGGTCCAAAAACCCTCTACGGTCTGCCCGGACAAGGTTCTCCCCGCGCGATCTGTAATGGTGACGCTGAGCATGATGGGAAGACTGCGGCCCTTTTCTCGAAAGACCCTTTCGGCTGCGATGAGGGCGGCCTTGGCGTTGAGGGTATCGAAAATCGTCTCGATCAAGAGCAGATCCACGTCACCATCCATGAGCCCGCGCACCTGTTCAGCATAGGCATCGTGTACTTCGTCAAAATAGACATGGCGAAAGGCAGGATGGTTGACGTCGGCAATCACCGAGAGGGCTTTGTCCATGGGGCCGATGGAGCCCGCCACAAAGCGCGGTTTATCGGGAGTCTTGGCGCTGTATTCAGCACAGGCTTGCTTGGCGATTCGGGCAGCAGCCAGGTTGATGTCATACACCGCATCTTGTAATCCGAAAACCGTCTGGGAAACGGCCGTGGCGTTAAAGGAGTTGGTTTCGATGATGTCGCTTCCCGCTTCGAGGTAGAGCTTGTGAACCTCTGTAACAATGTCCGGCCGTGTGAGGCACAAGATGTCGTTGTCACCCTTGAGCAAAATCGGGGAATCGGCAAAGCGCTCTCCGCGGAAGTCTTCTTCTTCCAACCCATAACCCTGGATCAAGCTGCCCATGGCCCCATCCATGACGAGAATGCGCTCGTCGAGCAAGGCGCGAATCTTTTTGGAGATCTCACTTTCGGGCAGATCATTGTTAGAGAGTTGCTTTGTCATGGGTGTTCCTTGGCTATTTATTATTGAAGCTACTTATTGATGCTACTTATTGATGTTACTTATTTTTGTGCAGAGGCGATAATGGTGGCGGGCAGGTCACGTCCTTGTGCGACGGGGGCGGTGGTCTCCACCTGGCACTCTGAAAATCCAGCCTCTCGCAGCCAACCCGTCAATTGCTCAGGCTCGAACCCCAGCCAGCGGACGCCCAGTTCTTGTTGCATCCACTCGCGGTCGTGTTTCTCGAAATCGACGATGACGGCTCGTCCGTGGGGGCGCAGCACGCGGGCCATCTCGCGCAGGGCGGCCGCGGGGTTGGGTACATAATGCAGCACCATGTGCGCGAAGACAGCATCCACTTCACCGTCCGCTAAGGGCAGGGTATCAGCCTCGGCTTGACGCAGGTCGACGAGATCTTTGACTCCGGCTTCCATGAGTTTTGCCTCGGCGGCTTCGAGCATGCCCTTGGAGTGATCCACGGCAATGACGCGCAAGCCCAGTCGGGCCAACTCGAGGGCCAGGATGCCCGTCCCCGTGCCGACTTCCAGGACAACCAGGTCGCGGGGGATGAGTTGTGCAATGGCACGGGCGCGCAAAACATCATCGTTGAACATTTTGCGCAACCCATCCCACTCAGGACCAATGGAGTCAAACCAGTCCCGCGTGTGGCTAGAGCGCTGTTGCAGCACGCGCTGCAGGCTGTCCAAATCGCGTTGGCGCAGGGGGTCCGTCTCCAAGTGGGAGCGCGCAAAGGCCCAGCCTTGCTTCCAAGCGGCGTCGGGTAGGTCGGCCATGCGATAGAGCACAAAGGTTCCCTCGCGACGATCGCTCAGCAGATGCGCCTCTTTCAGGATGCGCAGGTGTCGCGAAATTCTAGATTGGGCCATGGCCAAGACGTCCATGAGCTCCTGCACAGCGAGTTCCTCGCGCTCGAGCAGCGCGAGGATACGCAGGCGCGTGGGGTCGGCCAGGGTCTTGAATAGCTTTTGGAGGGCTTCAGCGGACATCGTATAGATCAGGATATCCGAATAGATAGATATTTACTAGGGCCGCAGAAAAAGTTCAGGAAAACTTTTTGAAAACAGTTACTTGGCAATACGGGCCCAGGGCGTGCTCGCGCTTGTCACAAGACTCCAAGACCCCGAGGCTTAGACGGGCTCAAAGGAAGAGACGCTGAAACTGGCGTCGAGTTTCCCCGGGTTCTTGCTCAGGGTGCGGATGCTCAAGGTCTTGATGGTGATGTGCTGGGGCGCAGATTCGATCTCGTGCAGGTACTGAATCAGCTGGGACAGCGTGACGCCTTTCAGATCGACTTTGACGCGGGTTTCGTTGTAGGCATCATCCTTGGTACCGGCCTGGGGCTTCATGGAATGCACGCTGATGGCCGAGGACTTGGACAGGCTCTCAAGGGTCGTCAACAGGTTGCCATGCTCGCTGCTTTGGATGGCTTCCTCGACGGCGCCGAGATCGGCGTACACCATATCGTATTTCTTAAGCAGCCGGTCAGCTGTTTGCAATTCCTGCTCACCCTGATCGGCGCGCTTCTGTGACCAACTCATCATATGCGTCATGGGGATGAAGATGATGGCGTAGGCGAGGACGAAAGCGCTGAGGCTTGCGGCGATACCGACGATCAACCGCTCTCGCGGTTGCAGGTTGCGAATGAAGGTTCGGAGCTGCTTGCGGAGTTTGGCTCGCGTTGCAGACATTAATTCTCCTCCGCAAGTCGAATCGCGAGAGTGAAGCGCTTGCCACCGCCGCCGCTGGCTTCTTTGATGTCGCTGACAGTGATTTGTTGAAAGAGATCGAACTCTTTCAGCGAGGCTTGGATGCGATCGACGCCTTCAAAGTCTCGAGAAATGCCTCGCACATTAATGGCGTTGCGATCGATTTGCAGAGTTTCAAAGGTCACCCCTGCGTCCGGTTGAATTCGCTTTGACACTTCGGACAAGAGGTCCAAGGCCGACAAATTTCCACGATACACGCCGAGGAAGTCCGCTCGCTGTTCGTAGTTGCTGACGGCCTTCCCCATGGCCTGGATGGGATCGCCAGCGGGTACCGTTTCTCCTGGGAAGACGCGCTCGATGCGCTCGGCAATGGCGCTTTCAACACGATGGGCTCGGACGAGGTTGAGGCCGAGTGAGAGAACAAACCACAATACGAAAAGCGCAGCCGTGGCAGTCGCAAGTCGTACGCTGGTGTGATGCTCGCGAGCTAATCGGCGAAAGTCGAAGCCGGGTGCAAATTCAAATTGAAGGAAGTTGAGCTGCGTGCGCGCCGTCGGGCCGCCGCGAAGGGCCAGTGCCAGGGCTGGAGCGAAGAGCAGGGGGTCGGCTGCGGCTATTAAATGTTGGCTCTCGCCGGGTGACAAGGCCGCAAGGCGCGTGGTGGGGATACCGATGTGCTTGCTCAAAAACTTGTCCAGGTGGTGGAGCTGTGAGCCGCCGCCCATGAGGACGATTTGGGAAGGCATGAGAACGCTATCGCCCAGGGTTTCTTCCAGTGCGGCTTGCGAGCGCTGGATCTCACGGGCCAGCTGCTCAACGCACTTGAAAGCACTCTCGTAGGGGCTGCTTAAATCGTTGCCTGAAAAGATGCCCTGCTGGCGCTTGAGGTCTTCCGCCAGGTCTCGATCCACCAGCCGGTCTTTGGCCAGGGCCTCGGTGATGGCCTCGCCGCCGATTGGAATGGATCGCATGGCCAGCGGCTTGCCTTGAGTCAACCAACACAGGGTTGTTTTACGGAATCCAACATCAATCAACAACTCGTCGCCTGACAGGGGAAAGAGTTCACATAGATTGGCCAGGACGAGACCTTCGGGTTCCAATACCTGAGGCGCCAAGCCCGTATCGATGAAATCCTCGACACGTTGCCCCACGTCTTCGCGCGGGGTGAAGACAGCTAAAATGTCGGATTCACCGTTTTGACTGCGCACCTGTACCCAGTCGAGGATGATTTCATCGATTTCAAAAGGGATTTGGTCTTCCACTTCAAAGGGAATGGTCTGCGAGAGATTCTTGGCATCGTCAAAAGGGAAATGGAGATGTCGACTGGAAACCTGATCACTGGGCAGGGAGGTAATGGCATAGTCGGATTGCATATTGTGACTGGCCAATAGCTCTGCAATGGCATCACCGAGTGGTGAACTTTTCGGGTCTAGACTTTCCTCTGGGCCATCACTCTCTGGTGTCGCGGCGTCCGGGCTGGCGTCGTCGGGGGAACTGCCCGCTCTTGCCGATTCGTCAAACAGCGGGCCGCCGATGTCACGGCGCAGGAGTTCGTGGCAGGCACCTATCTCCAGGCCCTTTTTACCAAAGTGGATTTCGACAGCCTTGATGCTGTAACTGCCGATGTCGATTCCGAGTACCGATTTTTTCATAAAATGAGCTGCCTCAGCGTTCTTTCCAAGATAGCAGGAATTGCGAACCATTGGAGTGATCCACCATGGTAATCACCTCGATACTTCGCCGAATGCCACCCACCTCGCCGGTGGCCGTAAGAATGTAATTATCCGATTGCAAGGACAAGGGTGGAAAAACCCGCCCCTGAATGTATTCGCCGATACCGAGACATCCCTCGCTGGGTTCCAGGCAAAAAAGACCCTCGTTTTCGCGATAGTCAATAATTTTCTCGATGATGTCCACATTCAGCAACTCGAAGTCGGAGGCGGGCCCGTAAGGCTGATGGTAAATCGTGGAAAGCACATGTGGAGGTGCCGTATTGGGATTGACGCCGTCCTTGCTCACATAGGGAAAGACGGTGATGTAGGGACGCATGGCCTCCACAAGGCGCGGATCAAAGCCGTCGACGACGTGGAGTTCATCGACACTTAGCAAGGGGCGATTGGCCGCGAGTTCCTTGGGTGTTTGCTTCTGATAAAACGTATTTTCCGACTCGCTTGAGCCGCTCCCACGCTCTTCGTCCTCATCGATGTAATCGATGAGGTTCAAGGCGAGATCTTCGGGATCGTACAGTTTTTCCTCAGGGCGACCTGGCATCTCGTCGACGATTTTCTCGATGAAGGCTTCCAGGAATTCGGCGGACTGGTCTTGTGCGACGCCGTCCGCATCCACCAAGACATTGAGATTGAGGCGATTCGAGGGCATGACAATACTGAGGTGAAGACTGTCCTCGCCTTCTTGCCAAATGGCTTGTTCGTTTAGCAGGAGCAGGCGTTTATTTTCATTGTTGAGCTCCTGTTCCCCCTGTTTGGGTTTGGACAAACTCTCCATCAATAGGTAGACACCCACGCGCACACCACCTCGCGCCAGGGTTGCAGCGGCGGCGGCGTTGTCTTGATTTTTGATAATGGAAGCGTCGAGCATGGCGCGACCGACGAAAGTGGCTACGGAGATGCTCAAGAGCACAACGAATAAGAGTACGATTAAGAGTGCTGCGCCCCCTTCGCGCTTTGACCGTGTCATTGGCCCTGGTCCTCGTACCAGTTTTCGATGGCCAGGCTGCAGTCCTCATGCCGATGCTCATCGATCATGGATTCAGCGTTATCGTCGGCCTTGAAGGCGCCGATGTAGGTGTAGAAACAACCTGATTTGGGGATATCATTCAAGATCATATCGGGGTCGAGATCGTAATCGGGATGACCGTGGTCCACACAGTCATCGACTTCAAGCCCCAGTCCTCGTTCTTCGCAGAGGGGATCGGTTTCTCCCTCTCCCTCAAGCGTTCCAAAAAGGATCTCCTCGCTAAAGGCGGGAAGTTGAATTTGAACCAAACGTGAGTAGAGGAGTAGATCTTCATCGGATTCAGATGCCAGCGCATAGGGATCGACCATGGCGATGGAGATTTCAACGGCCAAGGGCAATTGTCCTGAGAATTCGAGTTGGCTGCTGTCCCAACCGGTTGACCAATCGGTGGCGACGAAGCTTCGAAACTGGAAATGCAGTTCTTCGACATCTTGGGAGACAAGGGAAACGCCGGGATCGTCGATGTAGGGGAAGTCTTTTAGATACTCGACGGGGATGCCCGGGTTGGTCCAACGCCACAGGCAGAGAACGCCATCGTCATCGGGCGCCAGAAAATAGGCAACCTTGGTCAGGTCCCATTCGCGTGGATTGGCTCCACTCGGTTGGTGGTTGCGCGTAAAAAACAAAATTCGATCGTTGTCCCCATCTTCTTCACTGAAGAAAATCCAAGGATGGTTCAGCGGGTCGACTTCTGGTCGCTTGATAATGAGAAAGGCTTCTTGCAGGTCACGGGCCATGCGATCCAAGATGGCAGTGGCTTGCCGACTGGCGTGCGTTCGCACAACGGCGCGTTGGCTTTGGAATGTCATCTCGGAAAAGATTCGATGGATGCCCGCGGTGACCAGAAGCGTTAAGAGAATCACGCCCATTAATTCAATTAGCGTAAAACCAGCATGCCCATGAAGTTTTCGAACAATGGTGCTTCTCATCACGGCGTCGACTCCGGCGACTGAGGCGCGTTGAGCCCGGGGATGCCCATGCCCCCCCCCTCCAGCGCATCGCCGCCCATCACGCCCATGCTGCCCTGGTCGACGGCAAAGGTGGTGCGTTGAACCATCATTGCTCGGCCGCGATCTTCCCAAAAGACGCGAACTTGGATCATTCGAATGGGATTCCGTTCCTCCATGCCGCTGTTGTAAGCGGCAGCGCTGTCCTCCTCGGGGTCGTCGGTGTCCAGCGTGGGAAGCTCGACCAGGTATTCAAAAATTTCTGATTCAATGGTAAAGGAACCCGCTTCCTCCGCGATGAAATCGGTTTCTAAAGATGCGCTCTGTTGGCTGATTTCCAACTCCAGTTGCGCGATGGTGGTATTGGCCAACTCGGCCGCTTCCGTGCGCCGCTGGGCCTCGGTCTCCAGTCGTATGCCAGCGACATTGCTCCCTGACAGCGAGATCACAAAGAAGGCAAGGATCATCACGGCCCCCATGACTTCCAATAAGGTAAAGCCGGGTTCCCAGAAGCCTTGAACACCTCGATGTGTCGTTGCGCTTTCCATCTTACAGTGGCCCATCACTGATCCGTACAAAGTCCGCCAGGGGAAGGACTTCCAGGATGCGTTGATTGTCTGTGCCATCGCTCAGGACGATGCTGGCGGGCTGTGTAGTCCCATCATATTCAAAGATCAGGCCAAAGGTTCCCTCTTCAATCCAACCCTCGGGTGTATGCACACCATAGAAAATAATGGGGTCCACTAATTCCGTGTTCATTCCTGATCTTTCTGGAATGGGTTCGAAGATGTGGTCGTCTGGTGGCGGCACAATCAGCCGTCGTTTCCTCTCATCATAGTCCAGCAGGCTCAGGTCGATGTTGGAATCGCGATTCTCGATCTCCCATTCAACGCGGTAGGTGAAATTGTCTAAATCGATGAGTAACTGATGAGGCTTTCCCGTAATGGCCGCGCGCTGCCGCGTGTATTCAATTTTGGAGCGCAGCAGTTGAGAGCCTTCATCGAGTTTTCGATTGGAGAGGATGCCGAACTGAGGAATGGCAATGGCCACGATAATGGCGCCCAAGAGGACGACCGCCATCATCTCGATCAGCGAAAAGCCACGCTGCTTCTTTTCTGCGCAGGTTGCACCCACGGCGGGAGACTCCTTGCCTTCGCTCAGCTACCAGTTCCCGATGTCTGCGTCATAGTCTTCTCCTCCCGGAGTACTATCAGCGCCATAGGACCAGATGTCATAGCCCCTCGGATTGTGTTGACCCGGGCTTTCGTACCCGTAGATATTGCCCCAAGGATCGAGTGGGATTCCCTTCTTGGCGATGTAGCCGTCGGGTGGGTAATTGCGCGGTGCGGGAGAACCTGAGGGTTCGCGAACCAAGGCGTCCAGGCCTTGTTCTGTCGTGGGGTAGCGGGCGTTGTCCATGCGGTAGAGCTCGAGCGCGCCTTCCAAGGATTTGATTTGAGCGGAGGCTGCCTCGCTGCGCGCTCTTTGTACGCTGCTGAACACGTTGACGCCGACGAATCCCATGAGCAAGCCCATGATGAGAACGACGGCCATGATCTCAATCAAGGTGAAGCCAGCTTGTGCGCGGAGATCGCTGGCGGCTCCGGACTTAAGAAAGTCGGACTCGGGTTTCCATGGGTTTAGCTTAGGCATCGTTATTCCTTTCCATTACTCGCAGTATTTCGTTTATCCCAGCCCACTCGTCAATTGCGTCAAGGGAACCAGCGTGGCCAGAATGATGACCATGACGATGCCGACCATGAGCAAGATCAGCAGAGGTTCCATGAGCGCAGAGAGACGAGAGACCGAAGTTTCAATTTGTTCATCGAAGGTCTCAGAAATTTTTTCCAACATCGATTCCAACTCACCGCTGCGTTCCCCGACATCGATCATGTGAATCACGGTGGGGGGGAAGTGCCCACTGGCCTTCAGCGGGCGGGCGAGGGAGGCACCTTCCGTGATGGCATCCTGGGCTTCGCTAATGGCATCGGCGATCACCTCGTTATTGGACACACGCTTGGCGATCCCCAAGGCGGCAACAATGGGAACGCCGCCGGCAAGCAAGGTCGAGAGCGTGCTGGTAAAGCGAGAAATGGAGATGAGGCGAATCAGTTTTCCAAAGATGGGAAGGCGCAGCACTGTTTTGTCCAGTTGACGTTTCCCTCTTTCCGTTCGGATGTAGGCGCGAAAGGCAAACACGGCTGCGATGCCCACGGTAAGAATGAGCATCCACCAATCACGCGCCACATTGGAAATGCCGATGATGATGCGTGTGTAGATGGGAAGCTCGATGTCCATACTTTCGAGCAAGCTTGTGATCTGTGGCAAGACGAAGGTCACCAGAATGCCAACAACGCCAACGGCCACGCCAAGCATTACAGCCGGATAAATCATGATGGACCCGACTTTGTTCTTCAACCGCACCTGGCTTTCCAGGTATTCCGCCAGACGAGCCAATACTTGTTCCAAGGCCCCGCTGGCTTCACCGGCGCGAATCAAGCTGACGTAAAGATTGGGGAAGGCTCGTGCCTCCTCCAGCGCGTCGGCAAAGTTGGCCCCTTCGTTCACGCGATCGCGTACGCGAGACATAATGCCTTTGAGTCGTGCGTGCTCGATTTGCTCGGTGAGCGCCGTGAGTGATTCGACCAAAGGGACGGCAGCGCCGATGAGCGTGGCCAACTGGCGCGTGGCCAGAGCGAGTTCCAAGGACGGAATGGAACGGATCACCATGGGCTTTTTGCTGACACCGCGTTTTCCGGCCTTGGGCGGCGCGTCCGTTGCGCTCGACTTGTTTTCCGTGATCTCTGTGGGAAAGATACCGTCGCCGCGAAGTTTGCCGCGGGCCATGCGCGCGCTCTCGGCATCGACAACGCCACGAATGGCTTTGCCCTTGGCGTTCAGTCCTTTGTACTCATAAGTGGGCACTTGCGCGTTTCCCTTTTTGAGCCGATCTCGTATTGGATCGTGTTCGCAGGATCAGCGCATTTCTGGAATGACGCCGCCCCAGCGAGAAAGTCAGTTCCCTAGATTTGCTCGACGACGCTTTCTTCTTCAGTGGCGCGGATCACCTCGGCGACAGAAGTGACGCCCTGCAGCACTTTTCGGGCGCCGTCGGCGCGTAAGGAATTCATCCCCTTGGCCATGGCCTGCTTCTTAATGGTTTTGGAGTCGGTGTTTTGCGTAATGAGCGCGCGGATGTCGTCATCGATCATCATCAACTCAAAGATGCCTTTGCGACCTCGGTAACCTGTGTTGTTACAGGCCGGGCAACCCACAGGTTCATAGATTTGCACGCTCTGCTGGGTACGAACGCCGATCTCAGCCAGTTCTTCTGCGGTGGCCAGGTGCGGTTTCTTGCAGGTAGAACAAAGGACGCGTACCAGGCGTTGTGCCACCACGGCTGCTAAGGAAGAGCCCACCAAGAAAGGTTCGACGCCCATGTCCACCAGGCGCGTAATGGCACCCGGCGCATCGTTGGTGTGCAAGGTGGAGAACACCAAGTGACCGGTCAGTGAAGCTTGAATAGCGATTTCCGCAGTTTCAAGATCGCGGATCTCACCGATGAGCACGATGTTGGGGTCCTGGCGTAAAATGGATCGCAAGCCCGAAGAGAAGGTGAGTCCCACCTTGGGGTTTACTTCAATTTGACCCACCCCCTTCAGCTGAATTTCAACGGGATCTTCCACGGTGAGAATGTTCTTGTCTTCGGTGTTGATGCCCGCCAGTGCGCTGTACAAGGTGGTGGTTTTCCCACTACCCGTCGGTCCCGTCACGAGGATGATGCCGTTGGGGCGTGCGATGAGGCGATGCATCACGGTGAGCTGCTTTGGATTGAATCCAATCTTGGAGAGATCCAGCAGTTCCTGGGTCCGAGGCAATAAGCGCATGACCACGCGTTCGCCGTGCGCGATGGGCACCGTGGAAAGACGGACGTCGTAGTCCTTGCCCGCAATCTTCAAACGAATGCGACCGTCTTGCGGCAATCGCTTCTCGGCAATGTTCAAGCTACCCATGATTTTGACACGCGACACGATGCTGGATTGCAGGGAACGGGGCAGGGGTTTCATGGGTTCGTACAACACGTCGTCCACGCGGAAGCGCACGCGGATTTCATTTTCGAAAGGTTCGATGTGCACATCGCTGGCGCGTTCTTTAATGGCCTCTTGCAGCAGGGAGTTGACCAGTCGAATCACCGGTGCTTCGTCGGCGGATTCGAGTAAGTCCTCGGGTTCCTGACTGATTTCGCTGGCCAAGGCGTTCAGGTCGGTGGCGGCATCCTCCGCCCACTCCGAGGCCGAACCCACGCCGCCGCGGTCGTACACTTCATTGATACTGTTTAAAATCTCGCGTCGGCTGGTCAGGGTGGACACCACCTTGCTGCCGCGGAAAAGCAGGTGCAAGTCATCCAAAGGAGCCGTGTCGAAGGGATTGGAGAGGGCGACGGTGATTTGGTTCTCGTCATTGCGTTGCAGTGGCAACAGGCCGTTGTTCTTGGCAAAGGCGATGGGTACTTGCGCCGCCAGTTCAGGGTCGACGGCATCCACATCGATCTTCTCGAGGACGGGAATGCTGAAGGCCTTGCCCAGGGCTTCCAACAAGGTCAGTTCGTCGAGCCAACCCTCTTGCACCAGGATCTCAAGCAATTGCCCGCCCGTTTTGGACTGCACCGTGCGCGCTTGCTCCAACTGGGCTTCGGACAGCGGGGTGTCGCGCAGCAAGACCTTTTCCAAGCCGTAAGGGGCCGGGCTCGATCCGGGCTTGACGAAGGTTGTGGGTCCCGGGGCGCTCACAGCTCGGGTTGCTCCGGTTCGAGATGTTCCAACAAGACGGTGGGGGTCAAGCCGAAGACTTCGCGAATGGTGGCAGAGGTCAGTTCAGCACCGGTCAGATCGTCGTAAGGACCGAGGACAATGCGGTAGAGAATGCTTCCTCCCGCGTCTTCGGCCGTCAGTGTCCCCTCGTAGCCGCCATCCACTAGTTGGGTGAGGGTTTCCGCGGCCAGGCTCTCGTCTTGGTAGACCGCCGCCAGCAGCATGTATTGCACCTGTCCCCGTGCGTCGTTGCGCATGCGCTTGGCATGGGCTTCTTCTTTGAGTTTCTCCAGGTCTTTGTAGTTTTCAAGCGGGTATTTCTTGTCCAGTTGATCCAGGGTGCGGCGCGCGGGATCGATGCTGCGATCGGGCAAGTCGACACCCAACTCTTCCACCAGGCGCTTGTCGACGTCTTCATCCTGCTTGGAGTAGTAACGGAACTCTTCGCGTTTGCGAATGGTTTCCATTTCCATGTCTTCGGCCGAGCGCACGATGTGCGGGGTCAGGAAAATGAGTAGGTTGGTTTTATCAACGGACTCGGTCGTGCTCTTAAAGAGCCAACCCAAAAAGGGGATGTCGCCCAGGAAGGGGACCTTGCGGACACCTTCCGTGGTGACTTCGTCCAATAGCCCCCCGATGACGACCGTTTGCCCATCCTTGACCACCACGGTGTTGTCCACACTGCGGTTCAGCAGGGTGGGACCTACCTCGGTCACGAGGCCGGCTTCGGAGGTATCGGCAATTTTTGTGATCTCCTGGTAGATCTCCAAGCGCAGACTGTCGCCCTCGCTGATTTGAGGGGTGACGCGCAGGGTGACACCGATGTCCTGGCGCTCGACGTTGACGCGGTTGATGCTCGTGGCTTCATCGGTTTGTTGGCTGCTGGTGATGATGGGAATGTTTTGACCGATCTTGATTTCTGCTTCCTCATTGTCCGTGGTGAGAATATGAGGCGAGGCCACAATATTGGTGTCACTGTTCCCGGCGGAGGCAATAATGATTCCTTGGATGAGCGAGCCACCGTTCTCATCGCGGGTGTCGCGCGAAAAAGTGCCGAAGAAGGTCGCCGGGGCACCCAACGCCGTGTCGGTCAGTCGTTGCCCTACAAACTCAGGGAGGGTGACGGGGTTATCGGGATCGGCATCGGGATCATTACCAGAGGAGCCAATAGGTCTTCTGGGGCCCGAGACGCTGCCGCCGCTGCCGGTGGTATTGCCACTAACGGATTCGACGATGGCACTGAAACCCAGAGCTTTGGAGTCGGAGACTTTAACTTCCATGATCAAGGCTTCCACCAACACCTGCGGGCGCCGGATGTCGAGTTGCGCGATCACCTCTTTGACGGTGGCAAAGGCTTCCTTGCTGGCTTGCACCACCAGGGAGTTGGTGCCGATGTCGGCGGTAATGGTGATGCCTTCAGACAGTTCCGTCACGGCCGATTTCAGCGCTTGGGGTGCGCCGGGTGTGGCCGGACCCGAGCGTCGCGAGGCGCCACTGGAAGATTGCCCTTGGAGCAAGGCGTTCAAGGTTTCGGCCAACTCCTCGGCGTCGGCATTGCGCAGGTAGACCACGTGAATGCGTCCACCACCCGTGACTGGCACGTCCAAGCGTTCGATGAGACTGCGGATCTCTTCGATTTCTGTGCGGGCCGCCAGCACGATAATGGAGTTGCTGCGCTCATCGGTGATGAAGCGAACTTGTCCGCGTTCGCCAAAGCTGCTCTGCGAGGGGCTGGGCGTGGGGCTGCGTCGGCTACTGGAGCTGCGGGTGCGTGAGGGTGTCGGGTGGGCCGAGGAACCGCTGGCCTTGCCGCCAAAGATGTCGGCCAATTGTCCCGACAACACGGCGGCATCGGCGTGTTTGATCTTGAACACGTGCATCTGTGCCAGGTAGGTCTCCACATCGATGGCGTCGATGATGGTCAGGATGCGCTGAATATTGGCCTCGGAGTCCGTGAGAATAATGGTGTTGGTGGGCGCGTAGGCCACCATGGCGGCGTTCTTGGAAACCAGGTTGGCCAGGGTCTTGGTGATCTCACTGGCGTCGATGAATTTCATGGGAATCAAGCGCGTGATATAGCGGTCGCGGTTGGCGCCGCGTCCCAGACCCATCTCCGTACTGATATTGGATTGCTTGGCGTTGACCACGGGGATGACTTTGATAATGCCGCCCGGGCCTTCGACGGTGGTGAAGTTCTTCACCTGCAACATGGATTCAAATACCGCGTAGGCTTGTTCCAAGGTCACGGGCTCGGGCGAAATGATGGTGACTTTCTTGCCGCGCAGGGAATCGTCGTAAATAAAGTTCTTCTTGGTGAGTTCTGCGATGGTGTCGATGACAACTGTCAGCTCGGTGTCCCGAAAATCGAGTCGAACGGTCGCCTCTGGGGCGCCCACATCATCGGCCAGCGTCCGGCCGGGCAGCCCCGTCGTGACAAGCACAAGGGCGATCAAACTCGCGTTTACCCAGTTCAGCCAAAGACGCTCTGCTGCACTTCTCCTTGGAGTCATTGCATCTTTCCCGTGAGGAAGTGCCTTGGAGCATTCCCGTTTGTGTAAATCCTGCGGGATCATGGAGTACCCTCATAAGTCAGCGTGTTCTTTTTTCCATCAGCAGTTTCAACCACCACGTTCAGGTTGGTGGCGTTTTGAAATTCGCGCAGCAGGGTAATGCTTTGACTCGGATTATTGATGGTAATGCCATTGAGTTCTTTAATCACATCACCTTCTTTTAAACCAATTTGCTCGATCAAGCTGCCCGCTTGAACCGAGTCGATGCGGATCCCTGAGACGCCCCCCTTTTCATCAAATTGGGGTCGTAGGTCGGCCATGCCCAGTACGGAAGCTGGATCTCGGCGCATGCTGTCAATCATGGCTTTCTGGACATCCGAAGGCATGTCCTGCGGACTGGAGGTTCGCGCGCGGCGGCGACTGCTTCTGTCCGGCCGGCCCGGCAAATTACCGCGCATCTTCCTGGCACTTGCGCTCGTTGTTGTGGTCGACGGTTCTTCATCCAAGGTGAGGGTTTCCGTTTTGCGACCGTTGATGATGACGACGCGCCTGCGTTCAATGCGGTACACCTTGGCTTCACCGTGCACTTTTTCACCTTGCCGCACAACAACACTCTCGTTTTGGTCTGTTATGCGAATGGCTGCCATGGAGGCCTTTTGGTCGCTGTTCACCACCGTGCCCAAGAGTTTCAGGGGAAGATTGGTTTCGGGCAGATTTTGTTCAGGGGGTTCATTAATTCCACCACTCGCGTCTTCGCCCGCGCTTTGGAAGAGGTGGCTTTCGGCGATGAGCTTACGGTCTTGCCAACTGGCCGTTGGAATTCCAGCGGAGACCGGGGGGGTGGCTGAGATCGCAGGGATGTCCGTCGCAAACACGGCGTGCATGACGTGTTTGCCGGTACTTAAAAGCAATAGACAGCTCAGTATGCAGAGGGAGCCATTTACGGCCCACACTCCAATTCGTTCAATAGACAAGAGTTAACCATCCTCGGGGGGGAGTACCTACCTCATCGGTACGACGTTGAAAAAGTATAGCCACGCCGCTGGTTTAATCCATTTTAAGCACACGGAATCGCTCGCATTTACAAAGTACTTACAGAGCACAGGCCCAGGCGCTCTTTTTCGCGGGATAGAGTTGACACATCCCGCTCGGGGAACATAGTTGGGCAAATCGCGGGTTCCGCGCAAGTTTTTCACCCTAGGTACGCCTGGGGGCGTCAAGGAGGAAATTTTAAGATATGTCGAATTCAGGCAAAGTGATTGGAATTGATCTAGGGACCACCAACTCTGCGGTGGCGGTCATGGAAGGTGGACAGGTTACGGTAATTCCCAACGAAGAAGGGGGCCGAACGACCCCCTCAGTAGTGGCTTTTACCGATGAAGGTGAGCGATTGGTGGGAACGGTGGCCAAGCGCCAGGCCGTGACCAACCCCGAGCGAACCATTTATTCCGTGAAGCGCTTCATGGGCCGGCGCAAAGACGAGGTTTCCGAGGAAACAAGCCTGGTTCCGTACAATGTTGTGGATGGAAAGGACGGCACAGCGGCCATCGAGGTCGACGGCAAGAACTACACACCACAAGAGATCTCAGCCATGATCCTTCAGAAAATGAAGCGATCGGCAGAGGCTTATCTGGGAGCCGATGTCACCGATGCGGTGATCACCGTCCCGGCCTACTTCAACGACCAACAGCGCCAAGCCACTAAAGATGCAGGTAAAATCGCCGGTTTGGACGTCAAGCGTATCATCAACGAGCCCACGGCAGCGGCTCTCGCTTACGGCCTGGACAAGAAAGAAGATGAGAAGATCGCCGTCTTTGACTTCGGTGGCGGAACCTTTGATATCTCCATCCTCGAGGTGGGCGAAAACGTGGTGGAAGTAAAATCCACCAATGGTGACACGCACTTAGGCGGAGACAACCTGGACCAGAAGGTGATCAACTACCTGGTGGAAGAGTTCAAGAAGGATCAGGCCATCGACCTGACCAAAGACCCCATGGCCATGCAGCGTCTGCGCGAAGCTGCGGAAAAGGCCAAGATCGAGCTCTCCTCAGCGGCCTCCACCGATATCAATCTTCCCTATGTCACGGCGGACCAATCGGGCCCCAAGCACCTCAACGTAAAGCTCTCCCGAGCCAAGTTTGAGCAGTTGATTGGCGATTTGGTGCAGCGCTCCTTGGAGCCCTGCCGCAAAGCCCTGGCCGATGCCGGTCTCAAGGCCTCTGAAATCGACGAAATCGTGCTCGTGGGTGGTACTACCCGCGTGCCTTTGGTCCAAGAGAAGGTGCAAGAGCTGTTTGGCAAGGAACCCAACCGCACAGTGAACCCCGACGAAGTGGTGGCCCACGGTGCGGCCGTGCAGGGTGGTGTGCTGGCGGGTGACGTCAAAGACGTGCTTTTGCTGGACGTCACACCCCTTTCGCTAGGCATCGAAACCTTGGGAAACATTTGCACCAAGGTCATCGAGCGCAACACGACCATCCCCACCAAGCGCAGTCAGGTGTTCTCGACCGCGGCCGACAACCAGCCGCAGGTGGAGATTCGTGTGCTGCAAGGGGAGCGGGAAATGTCCAATGATAACCGCGAGATCGGGCGATTCATCTTGGATGGTATCCCTCCGTCTCCGCGTGGTATTCCGCAGATCGAGGTCACCTTTGACATCGATGCCAACGGTATTTTGCACGTGGGCGCCTTGGACAAGGCTTCGGGCAAAGAACAGAGCATTCGCATTGAAGGATCGGGTGGTTTGGACAAGTCGGAAATCGACAATATGGTGCACGAGGCCGAGGCTCACGCCGGTGAAGACAAAGAGCGCAAAGAGAAAATCGAGAAACACAATGCGCTGGATAGTTTGATCTATAGCGTGGAGAAGACCCTGGGCGAGAATAAGGACAAGATCGATGACGAGAGCCGCAAGGGTGTCGACACCGCGTTGGCTGACGCCAAGAAGGACCTCGAAAGCGACGATGTGGCCACGCTCGATGCCGCGAAGGAGCGCCTTGAGCAAGAGATGCACAAGGTGGCGGAACTGCTCTACAAGGCAGATCCAGCCGCAGCAGGCGCTGAGGGGGCTGCACCCGATGGCGGAAGTGCCGATGCCGGAGATGGTGAAGAAGTGATTGATGCTGAGTACACTGAGGAGCAATCCTAGTTTTTGCTGAGCGCCAACTCTTGAAAGGACCTCGTGAAACATTCGAAGAAGTTCGATCCCTTTGCGGAACTCTTTGGCGATCTGTCTGATCGCTATCAGGGTGATCGGTGGCAGCCGTCCCTTGATGTCTTTGAGACAGAGTCAGCGGTGATTGCACGGTTTGAGATTGCGGGGGTTCGCAAAGCGGATCTCCGCATCACCATTGATGGCGATCTCTTAAGTGTTCGGGGTATACGCAAGCCCAAGGCTGAAGATGGCGTGCAGCGTCTCCATCAAATGGAGGTTGCTTTCGGGCCTTTTGAACGCACGATACGGATCGAAATCGCCTTTGATGAGAATCATGTCGATGCTCATCTCGAAGACGGATTTTTGCGAATTACCTTGCCCAAACTCCGCAGTGAACCGCGGAATATTGAAATTTCAGATGACTGAATTGACAGCTAAGTCAATGCGAGGAAGAAAAACGGAATGAGTGAAGACCCCAAGGACATTCGTTCCTTAGAAGAAGGACCTGAAGGCGGCGAATCCGTTGATGTCGGCACAGGCGATCTGGATTGTTTGGATCCTGTGGATTGTCCGGATGCGTTGCCCATTATTCCCCTGCGCAATACCGTGCTCTTCCCCATGATGGTCTCGCCACTCTTGGTGAATACCGAGCGTTCGCGCCAATTGGTCGATGATGTCTTGGTTTCCGAAGATCGCTTGATGCTGGCCGTGGCTGTAAAGGACTCGGTGGTGGAATCCCCGAGCGCCAAGGACATCTACAGTGTAGGCACCGTCCTGCGCGTGGTTAAGATGTTGAAGTTCCCCGACGATTCCTATCGCCTTTTGGTGCAAGGCGTGGGGCGTGCTCGCATCGATCATATTCTGCAAGAAGAGCCCTTTCTAAAAGGGGAGATCTCCTTGCTCGAAGAGGAGTTGGATTCCGAATCCGTGGCCATGACGGCCTTGGTGCGGAATCTCGCCCAGCAGTTCAGCGAATTGGCGGCCGAGAGCCCGCGCTTGTCCGATGAATTCCAACACGTTGCCATGAACGTCGAAGAGCCCTCCCGTTTGGCGGATCTAGTGGCATCCAATTTGGATTTCGATGTAGCTGGGAAGCAGGCCCTGTTGGAAGAACTCAACGTCGAGGCTCGTTTGCGACGGATTTCTGACGAGGTGTCACGCGCGCGCGACGTGGTGCACGTCGAAAATGAAATCCGTGAAAAAGTGCAGAGCGACATGGGCAAGACTCAGCGCGAATACATGCTGCGTCAACAGCTTGAGGCGATCCGCAAAGAGTTGGGCGAGACCGAAGAAGAAGGGACGGAAATTCAGCGCCTGCGCGATGCCATTGATGCGGCGAAAATGCCAGAGGATGCGCATAAGCAAGCTGCACGCGAACTTGATCGCATTGAGCAAATTCCCGAAGCTTCGGCCGAGCACGGCGTGATTCGCACTTATCTCGAATGGATGACGGATTTGCCCTGGGCCGTGGAGAGTGAGGATAAGCTCGACGTCAACCTGGCGCGTGAAATCCTCGACGAAGATCATTACGACTTGGTGAAGGTGAAGGATCGCATTGTCGAGTACATCGCTGTGTTGTCCCTGAAACGCGATCTCAAGGGCCCCATCCTCTGCTTTACAGGCCCACCCGGAACGGGAAAGACCTCCCTGGGACATTCCATTGCGCGCTCCTTGGGTCGCGAGTTCGCTCGGATCTCCCTGGGCGGCGTGCACGACGAGGCTGAGATTCGCGGGCATCGCCGCACCTACGTCGGCGCCATGCCAGGCCGCATCTTGCAGGCCTTGCGTCGGACCAAGACGCGTAACCCGGTGATCTTATTAGATGAAATCGACAAGGTGGGCTCCGACCAACGCGGCGATCCTTCTTCCGCCTTGTTGGAAGTGCTGGATCCGGAGCAGAACAACACCTTTTCGGACCACTACCTGGAAGTGCCCTTTGATTTGTCCAAGGTGCTGTTTATCGCCACGGCCAACCAAGTCGACCCGATTCCCGCGCCACTTTTGGATCGCATGGAAGTTATTGAGTTGCCCGGTTACACGGCGGAAGAGAAGTGTGAGATCGCCAAGCAGTATCTGATTCCTCGGCAGCTCGAGGAAAACGGACTCGTCGATATCAAAGTGGAATTTCCTGAGGAATCTTTGTTCTCCTTGATTCACGATTACACGCGCGAAGCAGGTGTGCGCAACCTGGAACGCGAGATTGGTTCCGTCTGTCGCAAGCTGGCGCGGAAGGTGGCGGAAGACGAGAACGATGGACCCTTTTCCGTTAGCGAATCCCTGCTATCGGAATTTCTTGGACCCATTCGCTTTGAATCGGAATTGGCAGAGCACGTGGGCGCTGGGGTCTCGGTGGGTTTGGCTTGGACGCCCTCGGGCGGGGACATTCTCTTTATTGAGGCCACGAGTATGGCGGGCAAGGGGCGACTCAAGTTGACGGGTTCCCTGGGTGACGTCATGCGTGAATCCGTTGAAGCGGCGCGTTCTTGGCTGCAAAGCAATGCCGAAAAATTCCAGATCGACCTGGCGAGTTTCCAAGAACAAGACATTCATCTGCACGTTCCAGCGGGCGCTGTCCCCAAGGATGGTCCCTCGGCCGGTGTAGCCATGGTGACGGCCCTGACTTCTTTGCTTACGGGACGTTGCGCGGAGTCCTTCGTGGCCATGACGGGTGAAATCACCTTGCGTGGCAAGGTGCTCCCCGTCGGTGGCATCAAAGAAAAAGTGCTGGCGGCCAAGCGGTCGGGTATCACGCGTGTCGTGTTGCCAGAACGAAATCGAAAAGATGTGGAAGAGATCGAAGCGGATCTCTTGTCCGGGATTGAATTTAATTATGTGGGGACCATTGATGAAGCGCTCGAATACACTTTGGCGGAAACCATCGACTGATGCTCCGAGAGTAGGGGCGCAGAGGCGATTCCCTGCACGCGTCCTGCTTTTGAGCATGCTGCTGAGCGCGGCCTGTGTCACTCAGGGGACCTATGAAGAACTTCTGATGGACCGCGATGCTACGGCACAGCGCGAGTCGTCCTTGCGGGCTGAAGTCGCCCAGCTGGAACAACGAATCGACCTCCTGGAGACCACGAGTGAAAGTCTGAGTTCCGAGCGCATCCAATTGATCGATGAGATGGAAACCTTGAGTCTGGAACGCGAGGTTATGATTGCGAGCCTGAAATCGCTGCAAGAGGCCCGCGAGCAACTTTCCGGGGAACTCTCCTCGCGCACCAGTGAGCTGGACAGGCGAAATCAGGAACTTCAAGCGCTGACGGGAACTTACGAGGGTTTGGTGGAAGACTTGGAATCCGAAGTCTCCTCTGGCCGCATCCAGATTGAACAGCTGAAGGAAGGTGTCCGCTTGAATCTTCCCCAAGAAGTCTTGTTCCCACTGGGTTCCTCCAAGCTGGCACCCGAAGGCGAGGCTGTATTGCACAAGGTCGCCAGCAGTATCAACACCGATGAATACCGCGTGGAAGTGCAGGGTCACACCGACAACTTGGGCATTCACGGCGCCTTGGCCAAGCGCTACCCCACCAATTGGGAGTTGGCGGGGGCGCGAGCCGCTCGTGTCGTTCGCTTGCTCGAAGAAGGAGGCGTGCGTCCGGATCGACTGACTGCCGTTTCCATGGGCTCGCATCAACCCGTGGCTTCCAATGAGAGCGAGGAGGGACGGGCACTCAATCGACGCATTGAAATTCGGCTGCTGCGAATCACCGGCCCGAAAGGCAAAGCCCCAGATGAAGTGCCCGGTGAAGCCCCAGAGGAAGCGCAAGTTGAAGATCCGAGTGCCTCGGAAGGTGCCGCCGAGAAAAATCAGGAAAAAGCTGTGGAAGCACCTGCCGTAGCTGAATAAACTGGCTCGAACCACTTACCAGAACGCGAGTACAGAGGACCCATTCGAAATGACTGATTCAAACTATTCCCAACCCGCCGGTGTTGTGACGGGCGAGGGTTATCAGACCTTGGTGGCCGCGGGCAAAGCCGGTGGCTATGCACTTCCCGCGGTAAATGTAACCACCAGCAGTACCCTGAATGCTGTGATGGAGGCGGCGGCACTGGCCAAGTCCGACGTCATCGTTCAGCTCTCCAACGGCGGCGCGCAGTATTATGCGGGCAAGGGGATTCAAGATGCCTTCCAAGCCAAGGTCTTGGGTGCGGTTGCCGCGGCTGAGCACGTACACCTACTGGCTGAGCATTATGGCGTGTGTGTGGTGATGCACACCGATCACGCGGATCGCAAGTTGATTCCTTGGGTTGAGGCGCTGTTGGATCAAGGCGAACGCTACTTCGAGAAGACAGGCCGCCCCTTGTATTCGTCTCACATGCTCGATTTGAGCGCGGAAGACATCGATTTCAATCTCTCTGAGTGTGAACGCCTGCTCAAGCGCATGAGCAAGATCGGTATGAGCTTGGAGATCGAACTGGGCGTGACTGGCGGTGAGGAAGATGGGGTCGGTGTGGATGTGGACAGTGCCGATAATTCCAAGCTGTACACACAGCCTGAAGATGTGCTTCGAGCCTACAAGCTGCTTTCGCCCATCGGGCATTTCTCGGTGGCGGCGTCCTTTGGGAATGTGCACGGGGTGTACAAGCCGGGCAACGTGAAATTGCGTCCGGAAATCCTCAAAGATTCCCAGGCTTTGGTGCAGAAGGAAGAGGGTACGGGATCCAACCCACTCAACCTCGTCTTCCACGGCGGATCAGGTTCTGAGAAATCCAAGATCAGCGAAGCCGTGAGCTACGGCGTCTTTAAAATGAACATCGATACGGACACTCAGTTCGCCTACTCCAAGCCAGTCGGCGCTTTTGTGAACGAGCATGCGAAGGCCTTCCAGTATCAAATCGATCCCGATGATGGGACGCCTTATAAAAAGCAGTACGACCCGCGGGCTTGGACGCGCAAAGCCGAAGAAGGTATCGTACAGCGCTTGCAAGAGGCCTACACAGACTTAGGTTCTATGGGTCAGTCCATCGCCAAGAGTTGAGCGCGGGCCAGGAAACGAAGGAAGCGCAACAAAAAGACCCCGCTCCTCTCACACTTGCCATCAAGCGCAGGCAAGTGTGAAAGAAGCGGGGCTTTTTTGTGGATGGTCTTGTGTCGCTGCCTTCCCCCACTGTTAAGTCTGACTAATGAAATTCAGGTGCGCAGGGCTGTCCCCAATTTTTATGCTCTTGCGCAGGTATGCCCTCTTCTTTGTATGCCTCAGCGACGCGGCGCAACACAGCCAGGGTGCAATGGATACAGCCGCCTTTTTGCCCGTTTCCGTGTTCGCAGCGGCCGAAGACCAATTCTACGGCCTTGTCCTGTACTTCTCGGTGGTCCGCACAGTGTTGATTCCGATCGCGGTACTGCTTGGCGTCCACGCCCTCTTCAACGGCCTTGATCAACTCTTCAGGTGAAACGGGTTTGCACAGGTATTCCAATGCGCCGCCGCGCAGGGCTTGGATGGCGGTTTCCACCGTGGGTGCGCCCGTGACGAGCACAACGACGACGTTGGGCGCTTCTTTTGAAACGATACTCATGAGATCCAGACCATTCTGGCCCGGCATGAAGATATCTGAAACCATAACGTCAATTTCATGTTGCGATAAAGTTTGCATTGCTTCAGGCGTCCCTTCCGCCATCCATACGTCATGTCCATGATTTTTTAGAATTTGAGAGAACGTGAGACGAACGCTGCGTTCATCGTCGACTACGAGTATGCGGGCCACTTGCTTGTTCCTCCAAAGGTTTTTATGTCTGGCACCAGTATTCAAAATGTTTGGCAGTTATTTTTTGATCGCTTTGTCTTTACGCATTTGTGCACTGAAATCACTGTCGAGGGTTCGAATCCAGGACGTGATTTCAGATGAATTTGACAACGGATGTTAGAGTTTTTGTTCGTGCTTTGTTTTGAATTACTCGCCCATCACCGCGTTGCATAGTAAGGATCGAGGGCATGCAATGGGAATCCGGTGAAGTAACTAACTTGGGTGTATTTAACTCGTAATGGCATTTCGATTGAGTGCTTCGTTTCTCTTCGAAGTGAAAAGTTTTGTCGCTAGAAAATTAAATTGAAGTCCAATGGGTGGGGCTTTGGTTTTTGCTCGAAGAGATTTCAGAGGTCGAAGCAGCCGATGGTTTGGTGCTATTATTCACGGTGCCATGTGGAGGTTGCACGGGGTCGACGCCAACACTTTGGACCGCTGGTACAAGTGGCTTCTCTGCAACCAAGGCGACAAAGCGCCGCAGCGTTGCTGCTTGGCTAGGTGAATCTACCGGGATGTCTTCCCCGGTTGTTTTCCGGGGAGGAAAAGCGATAAAGCCCGAGCAGTCAGAATTAGACAAGGATAAGGTTTGCTAATCGAAGGAGAAAATAAAATCGTGACCGAGCGGGAACCACGGTGTTGATTTACCGCAGGCGCGGGGAGGGAGGTTCAGTTGGCGAGTAAGCTGAGAGAATATTTGCCGGGCCCTTACACCATCCTCTTGGCGATCTTGCTCTGCTTTATAGCGCTGACGCCCATTTTGGCGGAGGGGGAACGGGGATCCACTTTCATTCGAGTTGGCTTTTCTGCGATTTTTCTGGCGGGGATCTACGTCTCAGGAAGTAGCCGTCGGCTTGTGGAGAGGGTCGAATTTTACCTTGTATGCATTGTTCTAGCGGTGGAATGGGGAACTCTCTTCTTCGATCTCACTGATGCCTCAGACGGAATCGTCCGCTCAGTCTCTTTCGCAGTGGTCTTATTTTTGACGGCCTTTGTACAGCTTAAGGCTTTGCTGAAGCAAACTGAGGTTTCTAGCGACACCATTGCCGGAGGAATCAACATCTACGCGCTCATGACGCTGGGCTTCATGATGTTGCACGCCTTTGTGGAGATCATGGAACCGGGTTCCTATCTGGTCTTCGGGCAGGAGATGACGGATTACTTAGTGCAGGAAGGGATGCAAACGGCGGTACCCACCCTGATGTATTTCAGCTTTGTCACCATTACGACGCTGGGTTACGGAGATATCGTGCCGGTTTCCGCGATTTCTCGGAACCTGGTCAGTATGGAAGCGTTCTTTGGTCAGCTCTACCTCGCGACCTTTGTCGCTCGCATCGTCGGCCTTTACGTGGGGAGCCAGAGCGCCTCTCGAAGTGCCCCTCAAGACGCTGAAGACTGAAGTTCCAGCACAGGAATTTCACTACTCGCGCGAAAGCGCAGTCGAATTCCCCAAGTGCCAATACCCCGACTGATGAAGAGTTGCGTATTGTCGACCCGGTGATGACCGCTGACAAAGGGTTGATCGAGTTTCACCAGGTGATGAAAGGGATAAATCTGACCGCCGTGCGTATGTCCGCTGAGTTGCAGATCCACCTTCCGCGGGTGGGCGTGGTCGATGTCCTTGGGTTGATGCGCCAGTAGGATGGTAGGGTCATCGGGATTTACCTTTTCAAACACAGCGTCCAGATCGCGCGCGATGTTGAAAAAGCGACTCATGCGATCACTGATACCCACCAGATTCAGCAGCTCTTCGTCGCGTTCCAATTGAATATGGCGATTGTCCAAATCGATGATGCCCAACTCGGGCAAGACATTGCGCAATACGCTCAGGCCTCGATAGACATCATGGTTCCCACTCACAAAATAGGTGGGCCGTTCCAGTTGCTTGAAAGCCTCAAGCTTGTCGCGAATTTGAGTCGCGCGCTGGTCGATGAGATCACCCGTAATGACCACAATGTCGGTTTTCTCTGCATTGACGGTATCGACCAAGCGGTACAAAGCAGAGGTCGAGGTCTTGGCATCGATGTGTAAATCTGAGAGTTGAAGGATGCGGAACCCGTTGAAGGCCTTGGGTAGATTTCGGATCTCAATGGGGACCTGCGTGATCCGAAAGGATCGGAAAGGAATTTCAAACATCGATGTCAGTGGCCTTATTTTGGCAATTCCCAAGTGTTGACGGGAAGATAGCTGATTTTTTCCCACGGTTGATCACAACCGATCTGAAACCCTCCAATCTAGAAATTCCCTTTTAAAATCAAAGAATCCCAGCGGAAAATACTCACTCTTGTGGCCTCCCTGACCGATGTTTTTCTAAGTAGTGCACCGTCATTTTGAGGAATCCATGATCCGGATGATGCAAGCAGACCTTGGTTCAGGCAGAAAGTTCACCATGCATGTGATGGCCATGGGTGGGATCACCACCACCTTGGGCGCGTTGCTGGGCTTCTTTTTTATCAATGTCTTGCTGCAGCCCACGCCTGCGCAACTGAAGTACATCTTTATGTGCGCGGCTCTCGTCGCGGTGGTGATTTCAGTTCTCGATCACTTCCTCTTCATCCATTGGCTCAAACCCATCGCCACCTTTCTGGATGCAGAGAACCCGCGCGAGCTTTCCAAAGCTCAATTGCATGAGGCCTTCCAAGCCGCCATGAATGTGGTTTGGAAGATGCTGATCACGTATTTCGTAACTTGGTGGGGCGCGGCCATCTTTGTCGACACCGTCCTGCTCATCAAGTCAGAGATTTTTCAATTCTTTGATGCCGGACTGGTCATTGCGGGATGTATCTCGGCCAGCTTCGTCTCACAGATCTGCGGCTTCTACATTCTCAAGAATATCTTTTCACCCGTGCGCCGGGCCATCGCCGAATACATCCCCGATCCCGACGAGCGAGATAGCCTCGTCGCTAGCATGAGTATGCAGCGCAAGCTGGTGTTCTCCACCGTGGGGCTCATTGCTTGCTCCACGGCTTTTGGTGTGGCCCTGGCCCAAAAAGAAGCCATGCGCAATGCAGAGCATCACTCCTTGGTACAGCAGCAAAAGATTCTGGAAGAGGTGGAAGTTCAATTCAATGATGGGGTTTTGATCGCTGAATTGTTGAGTGATTTGCTGAGTTCGGCTTTTGCGAGTCAGTACTCCTACCTGGTCTTGGACGCGAATGGGGAAGCGGTGCCAGATCCCTTTGGTTTGCCAAGGCCCAGTGAGCTGAATCCTCTGCTGGATGAGGAGTTGGAGATTATCCATCGCGCTGCAGCACAGGCAGATCGCGGGGACAGCTCTGTCTACGACATGCAAAATTTCTTTTCATGGGTTCGCTTATCACCAGAGGGCCCTTTATTGATCATGCATGTCCCCGCGGTAGAGGCGGGTGGGGACATAGCCACCGTTCGGCTTGATTTTGCCGTCTTGATTTTGATTGTGATGATGGTGTCGGGTTTGGCCGCGTGGTTTTTGGCCGCCGATGTTTCGGAATCCGTGGCTGAACTCTCCAAAGAGTTGGAAAAAATTGCCGCTGGTGATTTGTCCCCACGAGAAAAGTTTGAATCCGAGGATGAGTTGGGGCGGCTGGGACGCTTGATCGACAGCACGACCATTGCGTTGCGTTCAACGGTTTCACAGGTCACCCAAGCCGCCGCCGGGCTCGATCAAACCGCCAATCAAATCAACGAAGTGGTGGAAGGCGTGCGACAGGCTACACAAGGTCAGGGTGAAAGTGTGCGAGAAGCCACTGCGGCCTTGCAGGGAATCGACGAGACCGTGCAGGAGATCGCGGGATCAGCCAGGGCTTTGGCCTCCTCCAGCGAAGAATCTTCTCGAACCGTCAGCGCGTTGAGTGTGGCGGGAGATCAACTGAATACCGATGCGCAGTCCTTTGCTCAGCGCGTGGAGCATGTCTCTGTCAGTGTTGAAGGCATGGTAGGCATGATCGAACAGGTAGCCGGAGGAACGGAAGAACTGGCCTCAGCTGCTGATGAGACCTCCAGTAGCATGGAGGAGAGCGTGGCCTCTGTGCGCGCCATGGAAGTGAATGTGGCGCAAACGACGAGCCTTTCCGAAGAGGTGGTTCGGTCTGCCGAGGGTGGACAACTTCGTGTGAACGAAACCATCGAAGGCATTGAAAAAATTCGAGAGGCCACTGATACGGCCCAAGGTGTGATTCGCAGTTTGGGTGAGAAAGCGGGTGAGATTGGATCCATTCTAAACGTGATTACCGACGTGGCGGATGAGACCAACCTCCTGGCCTTGAATGCCTCGATCATCGCGGCTCAGGCCGGAGAGAATGGCAGGGCCTTTTCCGTCGTAGCCGACGAAATCAACGAGTTGGCCGATCGCGTTTTGCAACACACCAAAGAGATCGCCGAGGTGATTCACGGTCTGCAGAGTTTGAGCGAGAATGCCATTACGGCCATTGAAACAGGTACACAGAGTGTTTCCATCGGTGTGGAACGATCTGCTGAGGCCGGAGAGGCCCTGGCGATGATTATGCAGACCACGCGAGACGCAGGACAGCGTACAAACGAGATTCTCTCATCCGTGGGAGAGCAAAGCATTTCGGCCAAGCGCAATTTGGAACTCATGGCCCATGTGCGGGATCAAGTGAATCGCATTCGCATTGCTGAGCGCGAGCAAACCGTCAGCACCCAAGCCATTCGGCAGGATGCCTTGGAAATGGCAGAAATCTCGCGGAATATATCTGATTCCGTCGGCGGCCATGCTCGTGCAACGATGCAGATTCAAGAAACCATTGAAAGTGTTTCCGCAGCGACGGGACAGATTGATCACGCTTTGGAGGAGCAGACCGAGGCCTGTGGTCGAGTCGTGGACTTTATGGCCGCGGTGCATGAGCGCACGCGTTCCAACGAGCAGTCGGTGGCTCAATTGCAAGAAGCGATGCAGGCCTTGCTGTCACAAGCCGTCACCCTGCGCACTAACGTATCCAATTTCACATTGGGTGACGAAAGCTGATTCAGCGCTGGCAAACCCTGCGACCTCTTTCGGAGAATCCGTCCCCACAAAAGAAAAAGTGCCCCCTCAAAAAAAGAGAGCACTTTAAAAGAGAGCACTTTAAAAATTCTGGTGCGGCCGAGTGGACTCGAACCACCACGAGCCAAAGCCCGCCAGCCCCTCAAGCTGGTGCGTCTACCAATTCCGCCACGGCCGCACGGTAGAAGATGTATCTATTTTACGGGGGGCGAACATACCGAAGCTCTCCCCGAGTTCAAGGAATTCCCAAACCCTCTATTGGGAATCTTGGCGTCGTGTTCAGGCGCTGACGCTTTACTCGCTTTCCTTTGAAGGCGCTTGTGCTTCGTCGAGAGGAGCGGCTTCACCCACTTCTTCAAATAGGGGTGCCGCTGGATCGGGCTCGGAAGAAGTTTCCTCAACGGCTTCCGCTTCGTCTTGCATGAAGCCGCCACCGGACTCGACATTCATGAGGTAATTGAAGCTTAAGCTGGTTACAAAAAAGGTAACGACGGCGGCTGTGGTGAGCTTGGTGAAAAAGTTTCCAGCCCCACGACTTCCGAAGACAGTGGCGCTAGCGCCTCCGCCAAACATGGCCCCCATATCGGCACCCTTGCCTCGTTGGAGAAGGACCACGACGATGAGGACGAAGCAGGCCAAGAGGTGCAGTACGGTCAAAAAGACTTCCATTTATAACTCCTAGGATCGCTGAAGGCGGGCAACTCTAGCAAAGCTAGTGGGATCCAGGCTAGCTCCACCGACCAAAGCGCCATCAATATCGGGTTGTTCCATGAGATCGGCGATGTTTTCAGGTTTGACGGAACCCCCGTATTGGATCCGAATCTCTTCTGCACTGGCTCCAAAACGCTCGGAAAGCTCTTTTCGGATGAAGCCGTGGACTTCCTGGGCCATCTCCGGTGTGGCCGTTTTGCCCGTTCCAATGGCCCAAACGGGCTCATACGCGACGACGAGCTCGCTGGCCTTCCCCGTGGGAATAGAAGCCAGGCTTCCGCGCAACTGTCCCCCCACCACTTCTTCGATGCGACCGGCTTCCCGCTCTTCCAAATGCTCTCCCACACAAACAATGGGGCGAATGCCCGCGTCCAGGAGTGCGAGGGCCTTGCGCGCAATGAAATCGTCCTGTTCGGCAAACAAAGTGCGGCGTTCGCTGTGCCCCACGATGGTGTAGCGGCAACCCAGGTCGGCCAGCATCTGAGGGGAGATTTCAGCAGTGAAGGCTCCCTTTTCTTCGGGGTACACATTTTGGCCGGCCAATTGAACGGCGCTGCCCTTGAGTGCTGCGCCCAGCGTGGCCAGCGCAGTAAAGGGAGGAGCGAGAACGATCTCGGCCGCATTGGAGTCCTGGACCAAGGGCAGGAAGCTCTCGGCAAAGGCCGTGGCCTCGGCTGTGAGCTTATGCATTTTCCAATTGGCTGCGATGATGGGTTGGCGCATGATTCAGCTCTCCAAGGCTTCAACGCCGGGTAGGGTGAGTCCTTGGATATATTCCAAGGAGGCTCCACCGCCCGTAGACAAGTGGGTGATCTGGTCGGCGTAGCCCAATTTATTAATGGCCGCCAAGGAATCCCCTCCACCCACAACGGAGTGAGCGGTTGAATTCGCCAGGGCGTGGGCCACAGCCTCGGTGCCCACGGCAAAACGCTCCATCTCAAACACACCCATGGGTCCATTCCAAAAGATGGTATTGGCCTGCATGGCCTCCGCGGCGTAGGCCTCTGTGGTCTTGGGTCCGATGTCCAAGCCCATCCATCCATCCTCAATGTTGCCCTCAAAGGTTCTGATCTCGCCTTCCTGAGAGAACTCACGTGCGGCGATGTGGTCCAGCGGTAAGAGCAGACGCTTTCCCGCTTTTTGAGCGGCATCCATCACTTTGCGCGCGTCGCCAACAGAATCTTTCTCCAATAAGGAATTTCCTGTAGTGATGCCTTGGGCGTGCAGGAAGGTGTAGGCCATGCCTCCGCCGATACACAGTACATCGGCATGAGGGGCCAGGGCTTCCAGTGCCGTGAGCTTGTCCGACACCTTGGCGCCTCCCAAAAAGCAGACCAAGGGACGCTCGGGTTCGAGAACCTTCCCCAACTTGACCAACTCATTGCGCAGCAAATCTCCCGCTGCCTTTTGTTTCACGTAACTCGCGATACCTGCGGTGGAGGCATGAGCACGGTGGGCAGTGCCGAAGGCGTCATTGACGTAAATCTCGGCCAACTCCGCAAGCGCCGTGGCGAAGCCGGGGTCATTGTCTGTTTCTTCTTTGTGGAAGCGCAAATTTTCAAGTAGCAACACCTCGCCATCCTGTAGCGCGGCAGCGGCTTTCTGGGCTTCGGGCCCGATGCAAGCGGGGCAGAATTGAACCGGACTGCCAAGGGATTCGCCCAGGGCAGGGGCGACCACAGCCAAGCTGAGTTCCGGGACATTCTTTCCCTTGGGTCGACCCAGGTGAGAACTGACGATGATCCGAGCACCCGCATCGCGCAAGCGCGCCAGCGTCGGCACAGAGGCTCGGATGCGGGAGCAATCTTGAATCTGACCGTCGCGCAGCGGGACATTCAGATCAGAGCGTACGAAGACGAGTTTGCCTTTGACTCCGGGTTCGCTCTGGATGAGGTCATCGAGGGTGGTGATAGACATGGCTCAACTCTTTCCCAAACCTTTTTCAACGTTTTTCCGGTGCAGAACTTAGCGAAGAATTTTGGCATTCACTGGCGCGCTGGATAAAGCGGGAAAACTTCTCGCTAAGGGATATTCTCCTTCACACCCGGGCAGCTGAGCGCCAATGGGCCAAGCGGGTTCCGGAGGGGATGATTTTGAATTTTGCTACAGGAATGGACGCACACACGTGAACCACACTCCTGCGACACCTGAAGCCAAACGACGTTGGCGCGCTCTGTTTGAAGCCGTGGCTGCCGGTGCCGCGCTGTTGTTGCTCGTTTTCTTTTTACGTGAATTTGAACGTATTCCCGCCGCTTTTCCCCAGGTGCAGGGAAGGCTCGCAGTGGAGGGAATCGAAGCGCCTGTGGAAATGCGGCGCGATGATCGCGGCGTTCCTCACATTCGCGCCCGTAGCCAGGCGGATGCCTACACGGCATTGGGCTTTGCCCACGCGCAGGATCGCTTGGCCCAGATGCTGTGGTTGCGAGCGACCGCCCGGGGGCGATCCTCCGAATGGGTCGGTGATTCAGGAATCCCCGCCGATCAAGAGGCGCGCCTGCTCAATATCGGCGGCGTGGCCGACGCCGAAGCGGCGCGTTTGGAACCATCGACACTAGCCGTGTTGGAAGCCTTTAGCCGAGGGGTGAATGTCTATCTTCAGCGCATCCGCCTGGGCGAACAGAACCTTCCCCTGGCACTCGGTGGTCTCGACATCGAATCCATGGAAAATTGGACGCCGAGCGATTCCCTGGCCTTGGTGAAACTATATGCCTGGGGGTTGGATGGGTCTTTGGAAAGCAGCCTGGTGTACCAACACCTGCTGCAACGCCTGGGCGGGTTCGGTGCCAATCCCTTTTTGCCCGAGTCCACCAATGGTGCTTCCGCCGGAGCATGGCCAGCCCGTGGCGAGGGCTTGTCTCATGGCTCGGCTCCGGGAGAGATGCCCGTGGCAAGCTTTGGCGCCCTGCGCCGCGCCGCGGGGATGTGGGGACGTAGCGTTGGCAGTAGCGCCTGGGTGGTCGGTGCTGGTTACTCGGAAAGCGGGTATCCGCTCCTGGCTGCCGATTTGCACTTTGAACCCACCGCACCCGCCGCAGTCATGGAAGCACATTTTTCGGCTGATGATTTGGATGTGGGGGGTGTGATGATCCCCGGCGTCCCGGTGGTGTGGACGGGGAGAAACGCAGAGGTGAGTTGGGCGGCCACGGGCACCAGTGCCTTGGTGTTGGATCTCTTTGTTGAAGCCATGCATACGAAAGATCCCAATCGTTATCGAGATGCCGAGGGATGGCATGACATCGTCCAACGTGAAGAAGTGATTCTCGTTCGCGGAGGCAAACCGGTGGTCATGAAGGTGCGCGAAACCAGGAGAGGTCCTCTGTTGCAACCTTGGTTTGCGCAAAATGATGAGCCCTTGAGTTTGGCTTGGACGGGCAGACTGAAAGGCAATGGGGTGGCCGCCATGTTGAGAGCGGTGACGGCCAGCGACGTGGAGAGTTTTCGCTCGGAATTGGCAGGGCACCACGAACCACCACTGATTTTTGCCTTGGCCGATCGGCATGGCGGCGCCGCCATGCAAATGGCAGGTTGGTTGCCCCTGCGCCTTTTCCCAACACGTCATTTTCCGGTACCCGGACGGAGCAATACTTTTCATTGGCAGGGGCCTGTCCCTTTTGCTCAATTGCCCGGCGTAACACTCGCCGAGGAGGCGGGTTGGTTGATCGCAGCCGACAACGCCCTGTCTTCTTGGGATGCGGGTACCCCCATAGAATGGCGTGCGCGCAATGGTATCCGCGCGCGGCGCATTGCAGAGCGCTTGCGGAAAGAAACCGCGCACGGGTTGCTCACGCGCGAGTCGCTGACGGCTATTCAGCGAGACACTCATTCGGAGACGGGCTTGGCCTTGCTCAAGCAGGCACGTCGATTCCTGTCCGATCCCGCGGAGTCGGCCCAAGTGCCGGGTTCTGATCGGAAGCAGGCGCAGCAGTTGATGACTTTGCTGGATCAGTGGGATGGAAACCTGGCCGCTGAGAGTCGGGGGGCCGCAGCGTATCATCTATGGGTCGACGCTTGTTTTCGCGAACTGTTCAGCGTGTCTCTCGGACCTGAACTGCTGCGTCGTTACCTCGCCCTGCCCGAAAGCGATCCCGAAGCCGTGTTATTGAAGGTGCTCCAGGGAGCCGGTCGCGGGAGCGGCGAGCCATGGGTTCAGCAGGAAAGGCAGAAAATGGCTCTGACCCTGGCCATGTCCAAGGCTTGGACTCGATTGGTTTCCCGTGACTTGTCTCATGAACCACGGGTCATGGATCCGTCGGACCAGGCGGAGGAGATCTCGGGAGACTCCCAAGAGCAAATGTGGAGATGGGGTGAGTTGCACGCCCTCCGCTTCCGCCCTTTGTTTGGTGAGGCCGAAGAGATCTCTACCATTTCCCCACTGCCCAGCGCTGGCGATGGACACAGCGTAGGCGCTGCGGCCTTTGATGGAGCCCGGCCCTTTGATGTGCGTGTGGCTTCTGTTTATTACTTCGCGGTGGATACCGGTCAGATCGAGGTCGCCTCGGCCAGCCTGCTGCCCGGCCAATCCGAGCATCCGGGTCACCCCCATTTCAGCGATGGGTTGGATTCTTGGAAGGAAGGCAAGCTTGGGACTTTCTACCTAGGTAAAAATCAAGAAAAAACCCCAGGTGAACGTAACTTGCGACTTCTGCCCATTTCCTCAAAATAGCCGCGCCCGTGGGGATCGGGTCCTGGCCATCCCCCCAAATGTTCAAACACCTTTTATTTCTAAGATCTTACGTGACTGCATTCACATTGTAATCAAGTCCACTGGGTTTGTGAAAACCCACATTCGGACGGGGACTTTCAGTGGTTCGCCTCAAGACAGCTGCCGACTCGACCGAGAAGGAGGAGAGCGTTTTATTTCGAAAGCGCATGAAAGAGGTGGGCACTCTCATGGAGAATTCAAAGTCGGGTCAGGAGCGGAGAAAGTATCCACGACTCCCCACAGGGCAAATGATTTCGGTAGCCATGATTGATGCTGGCGATCAGCTTGTGGTCGGAAAAGACGTTTCAGTTGGCGGAATTCGATTTGAAGCTGTGGGCCTGGATTTTGATCTGGGTCAGCTCCTCCGCGTCACCTTCAATGTGGCTGAGCACACTGTTGTTGCCCTGGGCCGCGTGACCTGGGCCACGGATATTGATCCCATTACCGTCGAAGTCGGGCTTTCCTTCCTGGAAATCGACCCCGGGGCGCTGGAAATGCTTCAGGAAGAGGCCGACAACCTCGTTCTCAGTTAGCCCGTACTATTCACGAGCGCCCTACTGTGATCGTCGAAAGTCCCGAATCTTCACGGCCTTCTCCCTTCGGCCTCCTCGACGTACTGCAAGTACGTCTCCGGGGGCCTACGGTCCGAGGTCCGCGAATCTCCAGCACTTTCGACGCTCTCGCTACGGGCTTCATGAATAGTC
>PIVT01000679.1 GCA_003353845.1 Pseudomonadota bacterium
TTAGCAAGGACGCCAAGCTCGTCAAGAATCCCGTTGAGTTGTCCAGTCGCACGGATATCGAGGGCAGCCTGCGCCAGCGGAACCGGCGAGGTAATCGGGTCTTCATCGGTGATCGTGCGGAGCGTCGTCCAATAAACTTTATCAATGTACTTATCTTTGTCAGTATCCGCCGTCGAGCGCCGCACCCGGATTTCATACTGGGCACGTTCTCCAGTAGCCCAGCGGATGCCATGCCGGATGGCTGTAGTTCTGGCAGCGGTAAAGGTTACGTCCGACCCGGAGATTGCCGAACTGTCAAAGGTGGATGTGAAACCCGCCGGGATGTCAAGCCATGTTGACTCCCCAACCTTGCGCCAGCCAATCTCCAGCACAACGCGCAAAGACCTTCTTTTCCCGTCTTGGTTAAAGCGAACCAAGCCCTGCGGGAAGGACACATCGATCGACAATTCGTCAGCATTTAAGTCACTGGTCCTCTCGAAAGAACCGTCTTCCTCCTTCAGGAGAAGCGAGAACTCCTTCTGATTGACCTGATCCGTGATCAGCGTCAAGGGTTCGTCTGAATCCGTTCCGGCTCGAACCTCCATCACATAGTCGTCATAGTCCTCGATCGGGGTGTCCCCGATTTCCCACTCGGACAATTCCAGTTCACCCAACCCAGCAACGACCAGCATGCGCAGCCGGTTCGAATCCCCAAGGACCTCCGTGG
>PIVT01000680.1 GCA_003353845.1 Pseudomonadota bacterium
GCTCTGGGCTACTCAATAGACGATGTCAATCCAAGCCGAGGCCACGAGGCGCTCCGGCGGTCCGCAATAGTGGAGCATATCGCGGACATATCAGAGATGGCAGCCCCCCAACACGTCTGAGAAAACTTCCGTCATCCGGGAAGTTTTTGACCTTTGACCAAGACCGGCGAGGGGGACGCTTTGACTGAACGGTCGACACAATAGACGATGGCAATCGGCGCCAAGGACACGAGCGAGGCGCTTCAGCAGCAGCACCGAGAATGATCAACCAGGAGCCGAAGAGGAGGCACCTGCCAAGCAAGCTCAAAAATTCCCCGATCTGGGACTTTCATTTCCCCGCCACTGGAACTTTGTAATCACAATAGATGAGGGAGCCGCTTGGACCTGGGCGACTCAATAGACGATAACTATCCAAGCCGCGGTCAAGAGCAAGACGATTAAGCAGCCAACCGAGAACAAATGAGCCGAGCACATGGCAGCATGGAAGGAGGCACCTGCCAAGCAAGCTCAGATTTCCGCCATCCGGGAACTTTAGTTCCCCGCTGCTGGAACTTTGTAACAACGACCGACGAGGGGTACTGATCTGCTCTGGGCTACTCAATAGACGATATCAATCCAAGCCGAGGCCACGAGGCGCTCCGGCGGTCCGCAATAGTGGAGCATATCGCGGACATATCAGAGATGGCAGCCCCCCAACACGTCTGAG
>PIVT01000681.1 GCA_003353845.1 Pseudomonadota bacterium
TTGAAAGTTCAGCAAGTCCCAAACCCAGCCGGATGGAGGCGAAGGGTATAGCGGTATGGCAACTGGGTATCGGCGACGGTGCTCGGGGAGGAAGCCGCCCTGCTGAGGCAGGGTACCGCGAACGCACGGGGCGACGTACAGAAACCGAGTCAGGCGGGTCTGGTGGGACGAGCCGGCAACACACGGCAAAGTCCTCTATCCATTATAAGCCAGGCATGTATACTCGGCGCTCGTGTGCGGAAAGATGCGTGTTTACCCCGGGAGATCTGCCGCGTGTCCATAAGGACTGATCGAACCGTAAGGGGAGACTATCGCGTGGCAGAAGTCAGCAGAGGGCATAGTAGCCGGTGGAAACGAGCTGCGTTGGAATAGTACGCGGAGGTCTCACCCCGGTGAAGGTCCGAACGGTCCCCAACCGAATGGTCTGGGTAAATGGTTGTGGCTGTCAAAGAGCGTATTCTTACCAGTACTGTGCAGCAGATGCTGAAATACCGGTAGCGTTTCGTTCTCTATGGCCCAGCAGGCCCATAGTTCTATCTGTGTCTGTTCTGACCAGCCGAACCGCGCTCTACGGACCCGTATGCAGCGTGGTGTGGGAGGGGGGAGCTGTGAGGCTCCTCCCTATCCCGATGTGTGCCGGGCACGGCACGCATTCTAAAGGGTGCGCTGAGCTTAGCCTTTATTTGAAAGTTCAGCAAGTCCCAA
>PIVT01000192.1 GCA_003353845.1 Pseudomonadota bacterium
GAATTCAAGGAGAACGAAGACCTCCCGAACACGACGAATCCTGATGACTGGGCGCGGATTTCTGGAAAGAAGGGCGATCGCATTGTAAATGTGCGAACACTCATCACTGGAGTCGGGCGCAAGGAAGCGACTATCGAGACGACCGCTGCTTCAGGACAGTACCTGTAGTAGCGTTAGCGCCGCGATCAACGGAGGTTGGATGGCTGTCCCCATCGTGATGGGAACAGAGATTGAGTACGGAATTACGGTTCAGAACGATCCTGATTTCGATTCAATTTCGAGCACGGTTCTCATCGTCAACGCTTATCGCGAGGACGAGCCACTCGAAACGCTCTGGGATTACGACCAAGAGAGTCCACTCTCCGATGCTCGTGGCTTCCAGGTGGAAGGCGAGCGCTACACGCCAGATCAAGAAGAAAATATCGCCCGTAATAAAACCTTGATCAACGGCGCGCGCTTCTATGTCGATCATGCTCATCCCGAATACTCAAGCCCCGAGGTGACGACGGCGCGGGCTGCGACAGTGCACGAGAAGGCGGGTGAGCGCGTACTCGAACTGGCTCGGCGCGAAGCTTGTGCCATTCTGCCGGCCGGACAGAAGATGCTCATCTATAAGAATAACAGTGATCGCAAGGGCAATAGCTACGGCTCCCACGAAAACTATTTGATGGATCGCCGCACGCCCTTCAAGCAGATCATTGAGCACATCACCCCGTTCTTCGTCTCAAGGCAGATTTATTGTGGGGCGGGCAAGGTGGGCAGCGAAAATGGCGCGCCCGACTGTCGATATCAGATTTCGCAGCGCGCCGACTTCTTTGAAGTGGAAGTCTCGCTGGATACCATGGTCAAGCGCCCCATTGTCAATACGCGCGATGAACCTCATGCCGAGCGGGATGATTATCGACGCCTGCACGTGATTGTCGGCGATTCCAATTTGAGTGAGTACACCATCTACTTGCGCAATGGGGTGACGGCCCTGGTGCTTCAGATGATCCAGGATGGTGCTCTGGAGAAGAAACTCAGCTTGCGCGACCCGGTGAAGGCCATTCAGGAAGTGTCTCACGACATTACTTGCAAGCGCACTGTAAGTTTGACCAATGGGAGAAAACTTACACCCATTGAGATTCAAAAAGAATATTTGGAGGCAGCCCATGCTTTCACTTCGGGCCAGCCCCTGGACACCGAGACCGCGGACATTCTGGAGAAGTGGGAATATGTCCTGAAGGGTCTTGAGGAAGATCCCATGTCGCTTTCGCGAGAGGTCGACTGGGTGATCAAGAAAAGCATGATCGAAAGTTTCATGGAGCGAAAATCACTCGCCTGGGGAGCCCCGCAAGTGGGTATGCTGGATTTGCAGTACCACGACATTCGCTTAGAGAAAGGTTTGTATTTCCTGCTGGAGCGCCAGGGGAAAGTAGAACGCATTTTGACAGACGAGGAAATTCAGCACGCCATTCATCATCCGCCAGAAGATACGCGGGCTTATTTCCGGGGAGAGTGCCTGCGGCGTTATCCCAAGGAAGTTTTTGGTGTAAATTGGGATTCAATATCCTTTGGCCTTGGAGACCAGCCCATCAAGCGGATTATGATGAGCGAGCCGCTTAAGGGCACGAAGAAGCACGTCGAGCAACTCTTTGCAAATTCACCGACGGCGAAAGATTTGATCGAGAATTTAAAGATTTGATCGGGTTGAGTTAGAAAGGGAGGACATAGGATGCAAAAAATACGGAAGCTTTGGTTCGATCACGCAGATGAGGAAATTCTCATTGTCGGAGCGGCCAGCGGGCAAGATCAGAAGAAGAAATCGGGTGGTGGTGGCGATGACGATTCGGGCTCGAAAGGTGAAGGATCGCAAAAAGTCGCTAAAAAGGGTGAAGAGCTTAAAGCAGAAATGGACGAATTGATTGACGAGATCGACGAAGTCTTGGAACAAAATGCTGAAGAGTTCGTTAAAAACTATGTGCAGCGCGGCGGAGAGTAAAGCAGCCTGCAAGTGAACAAGGTGCGTGTTGGTTTTTGCGATTCAGATTTAAGGAGGGGGCATGGTCTTTCGCAATGGATATTCCGGTTCGAGCTTTAGCGAACTGTTGCAAGCCGATTATCCACAGATGGATACGGCAGCAAGTTTTAAAGACCTCGTAATCCCCAAGGCAGAGGCGGAGGCCATTCCTCACGGCACCACAGTGCTGGCCCTGCGTTACGCGAGCGGTGTGGTTGTTGCCGGCGACCGTTTGGCGACTGCCGGTTACCAAGTGGCTTCCCGTGACGTTCGAAAAGTCTACCCCGTCGACAGCCATTCCTTGATCGCGATTGCCGGTGCGGCGGGTCCCGCCATTGAGATGTCGCGGCTCATGAGCGTTGAACTCGAGCACTACGAAAAAATTGAGGGTGAGCAGCTCGAACTGGATGGAAAGGCCAATAAACTGTCCTCCATGATTCGCGCGCACATGCCCATGGCCATGCAGGGTCTCACGGTTGTTCCCATCTTCGCTGGCTTTGATCGACGCCGCGGCATCGGGCGCATCTGGAAGTTCGATGTGACGGGCGGGCGCTACGAAGAGGCCGAATTTGAGACCACGGGCTCGGGTGGCATCTTCGCTAAAGATTCTCTCAAAAAACGGTATCACCGAGACGCCTCACGCATCGAATCCATTGAGATGGCCATTGAAGCACTCACCGACGCCGCCGACGATGATCGCGGTACCGGTGGCGTAGATCTGTTGCGAAAGATCTTCCCCATTGTGTGCATGTGCTCCGAAAAGGGCATCGAGGAAGTTCCGGAACAGGAAGTAGCCGAAGTTTACAGTGCGCTCATGCAGCGCCGACAGCAGGAGTCCTAATCATGGTTGGGCCGATGTACGTTTCTCCCGAACAGTGGATGCAGGATAAGGCTGAGTTTGCGCGCAAAGGGATC
>PIVT01000682.1 GCA_003353845.1 Pseudomonadota bacterium
CGGCGTCATCCTGAAGACGGTCCACGGTGTCCGCTACCCGAGGTTCTCGTTGGGGCTCTACCTGGCCATGGGCTGGGTGGTCGTCATCGCGGCCAAGCCTCTCTTGCTTCTCATGTCGGCGGAGGGACTCTTGTGGCTCATCGCAGGAGGCCTGGCGTACACGGCGGGAGTCATCTTCTATGCAGCCGAGCACGTTCGATACAGCCACTTCGTCTGGCACTTGTTCGTTCTCGCAGGGACGACCTGCCATTTCATCGCGGTGCTGCGCTACGCGGCCTAGCTGTTCCTGGAGATCACTCTCAAACGAAGCGGTTGATCTTCTCGATTCGCCATTAAAAGAGCTGTCGAAGTCTGCTCTGTGGGCGATCGAGTTGATCATGCTGGAAAATCTGATGCCGATAGGGCGGGGAGTCCGGGTTTCAAGTTGATGTTTGGAGACTTGGCTGCCGAATTGGAGTGTCCACCAATCTAATGCGGTAAACCAAGAGAACTGGATGGTTTCGGAACGATCAAATTATCCTTGATCACGGTGCGCGATATCGTCGCGCTTCTGGCGGATTCCTTTCCGCCCGAAGCAATCAAATAACGATCTTTGCGCAACCCGTAATCTGCGAACTGTTGTCTTACAGACCCGGAACTTGCGTTGGAACGAGCACGTCGGCCGTACCGGAAATACCGATCTGGCCGCTTGCGTTGGAGCCCCAT
>PIVT01000193.1 GCA_003353845.1 Pseudomonadota bacterium
CTCGGGGCCTCCGCGCGTCGTGGGGCCCGAAGCCGACGATGTAAGAGTCCCCAGCTTCACTCTCCCACACTGCACCGACGTCGAGCGCGCCCTGGACCGAATTACGGAGGCAATTCGTAAGCCATGCGCAATCCGAGCTTCGTAGGCTGTAACGCGGGATGCCACCGACGACCGATCGCTCGAGAGGCGCCTTCGCCCCGTAGCATTCGATAGAGACGTACGTGGCAGCGACCGCCCTATAAACAAGACAAGCACGAAGCGGGGCACCATTTAGGCCGGCCACCGGGGGGATAGTCGGATCGAGGAGGAAGAAAGTGCCAACCAAGGAAATGGGCGTCTGGAAATTGGCGGCGGCCTACCTCATCGCTTTGACCAAAGCCAGCACGGACACAGAGGCCGAATTTGTACCCGCGGAGATGTTCTTGTGCCGCGACGGCAAAATGCATCTCTTCAATTGACGACCCAGTGTGGTCAAGATAGGCCCGTATTCACCGGCTGGGACATAAAGGTGGATGTGGCCATTTGCACACCCCAAGTAGCAAAGCTCTGTTGCGGACAGCACCTTGATGCGCTTCTTGGGGATTTTCACCCCAAATGCCACGGAAAAGAAACTCGGAAAGTATTTACTGAACGCAAGAAATTTCATGAGGCACTTGAAGCCGTCCATATCAATTTGCGAGGGAGGAGCGTCGCAACCGGTCCCCGGGAGGTCCCGTGCATCAAGTCCACCACCACCACCGCCACCCGCGGCGGTGGCGTTGCCCAGTTGGGACGCAAACTCTTCGAGCGCAGCAGAAGCCTCCGTGCTGTCTCGATCAACCAAGGCTTTGAGATAACGATACTCCACCTCTCCGTTCGTAAAAGTCATCATCACTCTAGGAGCGTTTTAATTCATCTTTGAGCTACTATGACTTTGGTTCTGGCGCTCCCCCTTCCCTCACTTGAAATTGACAAAGCCGGACCCCTCCCTTACATGTGCGAAAGTAAGGTTTTGGCCGCCATGGCTCACGACATGTAAAGCTTCAAAAGAGGCCTCTGTTAATATTGAAAAAAAAAAATTGTTTTGAGTTAGGGCTATGAGGGCTAAATTTTTAGGGTTAGGGTTAGGGTTAGTAAGGCGTATTGAGAGAGGCACGTGCCTCGAGAGAAGCACGTGGGAAAGCGGTCCGGGGGAGGGAAGGGCGGCAGCTGGTAGAAAAAAAATAGCTCTCACTCGCCATCACCTTTCGCTCTTCTCTTCTGGACAATGCCAAAGAAGAAAAAGCCGAAGAAGACTCGCAAAGAACTATATTGCGGTCCGAGCTTGGGCCCGCCACCAGAACGAAGCCGCTGGACCTCCCCGTTCACAATTGAAGAGTCGGAGGCTCTAATGGAAGGCCTGAGCCGGCACGCGAAAAAGGTAAATCGTTATGCCGCCATTATGCAAGATCCCGACCTGAAAGAAAAACTCAGAGGCCGGACTTCCGTCGCTTTGAAAGACAAAGTCCGTAACTGGCGGAAAAATGGGTCGCAAGAAACCAAAGCAAAGCTTAATCAGTACTTTCATGGGCACACTGTCGTACTTTGACCTTTGACTACTGCATGGCACATGCGTGCTATTGCTGGTGTGGTATCGTGGTGCGGTACCCCGGTGCGCGCGGACTTTCAACACCAAGAACCTAGGGCTGGTGTGCTCTTTTGTTTGTTGATTTTTACTTGGGTGTTATGTTACTGCTTTTTTAAAAGTATTATTCGTAATTGTGAAGACAGATACTTCCGGGGGTTGAATATGCAGCTCATAGGAGCACCTTGCTCTTTTATTCCATCACGCATGTCCGTCCAATGGCGGATGCGCCTCTTGAATTCCCCAGAAACCTGCAGGCCTTCAGCATAATCTAGCGAGTCGTCTGCCATGCTTTAATTTCATTCATATAGGTAAAACATAAATTGCGTCGTTCCCCTAACAAGGGTCACATTGAACCAACGATTATGCTCTTCTCTACGGATTCATGATGTCAGTTTTCAGTCCTTCAAGAACAGGGGTGAAATCGAATTGAAATTCAAAAAGTTGAGTGTACACAAACCGCGCGCAACGCACAAAGCACGCACGTGAACGCACCTCAAGCATCGCCGAACGATTATGCTATGCGCGGTCCGTGAGAGTTTCCAACTGCGGGTTTTATCTTTCAAGGACCCAGCGCTCCGGCGCTCCAATGCCTTACTTTCTTACTTTTCCCACGGGAACGTTCCCCTAACAAGGGGTCGCATTGAACCAACGATTATGCTCTTCTTCACGGATTCCGCGCGCAACGCACAAACCACGCACGTGAACGCACCTCGTCAAGCATCGCCGAACGATTATGCTATGCGCGGTCCGTGAGAGTTTCCAACTGCGGGTTTTATCTTTCAAGGACCCAGCGCTCCGGCGCCGAAGCGCGTGTTTAAAATCTGGGTCGTTGAGAATGGCCGACCATCGATCTTTTTTTACTCCGTGTCTGCGCAGGCCGTCCATCAGAGCCATCGACTCCTCTTCGTTGTAGGGGCTTCGAAAATTATGGCGGTTCTTTGGGAACCTGCCGGATCTGTTTTTCTTGGTCTTCGCCATGTTTCCGTGGGGCCGAGGGGCAAATAATACAAGGCGCGCGGCTCACTTCACCTCACGTCGCAGCCTACACGCCGGGCTGACACTTGACTCGATTTGACTTGACTCGACGTGACGTGATTTGTCGGCACGTGACTCGATTTGACTCTCGACGTGACGTGATTTGTCGGCACGTGCCCGGGGGTAGGTGGGCGTTGGCGTGGTGTGGGAAAGCGTGTCATGGATGGGCACCATGGACAGGTGTCATGGATGGGCACCATGGACAGGTGTCATGGATGGGCACCATGGACAGGTGTCATGGATGGGCACCATGGACAGGTGTCATGGA